>CALKOA010000040.1 GCA_938091655.1 uncultured Balneolaceae bacterium
CTAGAAGCTTGATTTACTTCCTAATCAGTCCCATGGTACTCATTTTTGGTGCCGAGATGTTCGAACTGAGGCTGAGTTTATCAGCTGAGGCTATCATCCTTTTTTCATGGGGTATCACGTACTTAAGTTCCATTAAAGCATTCCGAGCCAAAAAAGTAAAAAAACCGCTGATTTGGACCGCTCGAGTAAAACGTTTATCTCTACCTTTTGGGCTATCTAGTGCGATGCTTCCTCTTCTTGCGATTTACTTAGGCTTTGGTGGGTGGTTTAACGCTGCCTTTGCGCATCCTAGACTACAAGGAGCCGCTAACATACAATTCGATGCCCCAAGCCTGGCCTTAGGTTTGGCTTTAGGATACATTTTTATTCCTCTTTTTTTACTCCTAGCTGGGTACCTGACCGCACCCATTGAACAGCAGATACAAAACGGATATAAACGTCAAGCTCGCAAAAAACTAGCCTCATTACCCCATCTGAAAGTAATTGCCATAACGGGTAGCTATGGGAAAACCAGTGTTAAATTTATGCTCAGAGATGTGCTAAAGGAGCGCTTTAGTGTGTGCGTAACTCCAGGAAGCTTTAATACTCCGATGGGCATTTGCAAAGTCATCAACAACGATTTACAAGCACATCATCAAATTTTGGTTCTAGAAATGGGTGCACGTTATGCCGGAAATATTGTTGAACTCTGTGACATTGCTCAACCCGATATATCCATTGTCTCTAACGTGGGTCTAGCCCACTTAGAAACCTTTGGCAGTCAAGAGGTCATTGCTAAAGAAAAAGGCACTTTAGTGGATCGTTTGAAAAAAGGTGGCGTGGCTGTATTAAATGGAAATGACCCCATTGTATCAAAAATGGGCAAAGAACGTAGCGATATCCAACGTATTCAAGTTGGCCTCTCGTCCTTAAATGAAACCAACCCAGAATTACATTTAAGCGCCTCCGAAGTGGACTATTCTACCGAAGGAACACGCTTTGTACTCCATAAAAACTCCGGAGGTAGCCCCTCTGAACCGTGGGATATTCAGTGTCCTCTTTTAGGCAAACATAATGTACAGAATCTATTATTGGCCTTGGGCGTTGGTGATCACCTTGGACTTCGCATGAATACCATGCAACTAGCCGCTACTCAAATTGAACCTGTACAACACCGTTTAGAATTGAAAGCGGTGGGCGATTATTTCATGATTGACGACGCCTTTAACTCCAACCCTGTTGGCGCTAAAAATGCTGTGGAGATTCTGGGGGCTTTTAGATCATCTCAGCGCTTTATTATTACTCCCGGCATGGTTGAATTGGGTGATATTGAGGCAGAGGAAAATCATAAGTTTGGAACTCATATTGCTGCGGCCAAGTTAGACTTTGCCTTTATTGTCGGTTTGGAGAGAGGTAAAGTGATTGAACAAGGATACCTAGAAGCAGGAGGCGATCCCGAGCGTTTGGAACGGGTTGAATCTCTATTTGAGGCCAACGATAGGCTCAAGCAACGTATTAAGCCAGGAGACGTTGTACTTTATGAGAATGATTTGCCAGATATTTACAATGAATAATTGAGCGGAAAAAGAAGGGTGATTTTTTGTACTGATTCTTGTTAAGGCTGTTTGTTTTGTTTTTTTGCCTAAGCTTATTTAGTAAGGTCTTTTTGTACAGCTTCCGTTACGTAGCTTTATTACACTTCTTTTAAGCTTAATCTGCTAGACTACTCTTACTCATATCGAATAACCCGTGCTGGATGTACATTAGCCGCGTTACGAGCCGGCATCCAACTCGCTAATACGCTCAGGCCAAGAGTCCCTACCATAATAAAGAGAATATCCAACCATTGAATATCAACCGGATAAGCGTCAATAATAAATGCTGAGGAGAGCTTTAATAGACCAAAAGTGTCTTGTAAAAAACAAAAGCTTAACCCTAGTAATGCTCCAAAAAATGCCCCAATAATCCCAATAATTAATCCTTGCTGAATGAATATGGCTTGTACTTGCTTGGCCGTCAATCCCAAAGAACGTAATACACCTATATCCCGCTTCTTTTGTAGTACGATCATACTTAAAGATCCTAAAATATTAAGAGCCGCAACCAAAATGATAATCATCAGTACTACAAATGCTCCCCACTTTTCTAGATACATGACGTCATACAAGGGTTTTTGTAAATCGTACCACGTCTTAAGTACAATGGCAGAGCTAAATAAATCCTCCTTAGTACTTGAGAAGCTTGTTTTGACGGCATCGGCCTCTTGTATATCCTCAAGCAATACATCCACGCCTGAAATTCTATTTCTTGTTACAAAGAGCCTATGTGCTGCTGAAATATCTAATAAGATGGGCGGTGGAGACGAAACATACGGGAGCTCATAAACCCCCCTCACCGTAAACATCATGGTTCGAGGTATACTTATTTGGGTCAATGCTTTTTGCATATTCCGTGCGCTCAACAAAACGACTTCATCTCCTACCTCTAGCTGTAATTCTGCCCGCAGATATTCAGGAATGAGTATTCCAGGACGCCCATCGAGGACGCCTAATTCCTTGACGCCACTTTTTAAGGGAAGTTTTTGTAAAAAAGCTTGCTGATCATCTGAAGCCAAGACGCTATTTAGGTCCGTCGGTATACCTTTAATTTGTATCACCTTACTTTCATATGGTTGTACTCCATTAGTGGTGCGGGTTCGCAACAGTACCATCCCTTCCACAAAGGGGGTATATTCCACAATCCTTGGGTCTTCTTGGAATTGTCGTTCCAATTTATCGTTCCATTCTAGCACTGGCCCACCGATGCTCTCGACCCGTAAAGCTGGATCATACCCTAATAGAAAGCCCTGTATTACAGTAAAAAAACCATTAAAAATCGATAATACACTTATCAGTAACGCCGCTCCAAGGGTAATACCCGAGACACTTATATAGGTGAGTACAGAAAGCAAAGAAACGTGCTTTTTTGCAAACAAATACCGCTGTGCAATCAGTCTAGAAATGTTCATACGCCAAAATGGTTAAATAACAGCTAAACTAAAATAGAGAATGTTCCCTTCAACCACATAATTGAAGCTACTTAAGACGTTATTTAGCGCATAAATTCATATATTATAACCTCTTGAAATAGTTTTTACTTCCTTTTTAATTAACCAATACATAGGAAAACATTTGTTACCGGAGGAAATTGTTCATTCCATAGATGACGGTTCGCATGGAGATCCCTTTAGCGTTTTGGGGCCTCATATCACCGAGGTAGAAGGCAAAAAGAAGCTTATTGTTAGGGTTTTTAGGCCAGATGCAAAAGAAGTTGCGTTGATTATTTCACCGAAGACGCACCATGCCATGACCCGCCTATCGGAGGGTGGCTTATTTGAATACATATTTCCGAGAAGAAAAAAATTTCCCGAATACCACTTATCCGTTACCCCATTTCAAGGCCAAGCCTATTCCATAGACGATCCTTATCGGTTTAAACCCGCCATTGAAGAACTTGATTTACATCTTTGGGGAGAGGGAAATCATGCTAAATCGTATTCCTTTATGGGAGCGCATCCAAAAACGATCGATGGAGTTCAAGGAACCCACTTTGTTGTAGCTGCACCTGCCGCAACACGGGTCAGTGTCATTGGCTCCTTTAACCAATGGGACGGGCGAGTCCATCGAATGAGAAAATATCATGACCAGGGACTTTGGGAGTTATTTATTCCACAGGTAAGCCCGGGTGATGCATATAAGTTTGAGCTTAAAAGCCCCCTACAAGATCCACCCCTTAAAAAAGCCGACCCTTATGCTTTTTTTGCAGAAGTAAGACCGCAAACAGCTTCCATTGTACATTCACTAGATCAATATGAATGGACCGATCAAGAGTGGTTGAAAAAACGCGAAGACCGTGAGCGGCACCATGCTCTTTCTGTATATGAATGTCATCTTGGTTCATGGAAGCGAAATGGGGAAGACTTTTTATCGTATCGCGAGCTAGCCGATCAACTTATCCCATATGTAAAAGAACTAGGCTTTACTCATATTGAACTCATGCCCATTGCGGA
This sequence comes from uncultured Balneolaceae bacterium, assembly GCA_938091655.1. Taxonomy (GTDB): domain Bacteria; phylum Bacteroidota; class Rhodothermia; order Balneolales; family Balneolaceae; genus UBA1275. The sequence continues at coordinate 4,028 of CALKOA010000040.1, forward strand.
GCACCCCTATGATCCTTCTTGGGGGTATCAACAAACGGGCTACTTTGCAGCAACTTCCCGCTTTGGTCGCCCCGAAGACCTCATGTTTTTTATTGATCAATGCCATGCCTCTAACATTGGGGTTATTGTGGATTGGGTCCCTGCTCACTTCGCCAAAGACGAACATGGATTATATCGTTTCGATGGAACTGGTCTTTTCGAACATGAAGATGCCCGGCAAGGCGAACATAAAGATTGGGGTACCGCTATTTTCAATTTTGGACGCACAGAAGTCCAAAATTTTCTGATCTCAAATGCTTTGTTTTGGCTAGATCATTACCACATTGATGGCTTAAGAGTAGATGCCGTAGCGTCTATGCTCTATTTAGATTACTCCCGAGAAGACGGGGAATGGATACCTAATAAATATGGGGGGCGCGAAAATATTGAGGCCATAGAGTTTCTGAAAAAATTCAACTACTTCGTACATGATCAATATCCTGGATGCCTCACCTTTGCTGAAGAATCTACTTCTTGGGGTGGGGTTACCGCACCTGTTCAACAAGATGGCCTTGGATTCGATTACAAATGGAACATGGGATGGATGAATGATACGCTAAACTATATAGAAAAAGACCCTATTTACCGTCGTTATCATCAGGGAGAACTAACTTTTTCCATGGTTTATGCGTTTAGTGAGCAATTCATATTACCATTCTCTCATGATGAAGTGGTGCACATGAAAAAATCTATGCTGTCTAAAATGCCCGGCGACGATTGGCAAAAGTTTGCTAACCTACGCCTACTATACACCTATATGTATGCTCATCCGGGGGCAAAATTACTGTTTATGGGTTCAGAATTTGGTCAGTGGGGTGAATGGAATGATGCCCAATCACTCGATTGGCATTTATGTGCGTTTGAACCTCATCAGCAGCTACATAGGTTGATTAAGGATTTAAACCATCACCACCAAAATCAGGCATCACTCTATGAACTGGACACCGATTGGAGAGGCTTTGAGTGGATAGATTTTCATGATGCCGATAACAGTCTAATTTCCTTTGTTAGAAAAGCAAAAGATTCGGGCGATTTTGTAGTAGTTGTCTTAAATTTCACTCCAAACGTACATCATAATTATCGCGTTGGTGTTCCTGAAATGGGTAATTATGAAGTGCTATTCAATAGTGACTCGGAGTATTATGGTGGGAGTAACGTAGGAGCTAAAGAATGCTCTGCATCGGCAGAGTCGTCGCATAATTTCTCTGCGTCTATCTGTTTGGATATACCCCCGCTGGCCGGTGTCATATTAAAATTAAAGAATTAAGTTATGCGATTTCCACGATCTTGCGGCACTCTTGTGCATCCAACGTCCTTTCCTGGAAAATACGGTATTGGAGATTTTGGTAAGGAAGCTCGAATATTTCTAGATTTCTTAGAAGAAACTGAGCAGAGTATCTGGCAGGTACTGCCTCTAACCCCAACCGGCTATGGAAACTCTCCCTATGCCTCCTATTCAGCTTTTGCTGGTAATCCGTATTTGATTAGTCCCGATATTCTTCTTGAAAAGGGTCTGTTAACCGCTTCTGAAACCCACTCGCTCATTATTCCATCCTCAACTACCGTAGCCTACGAACTTGCGTTTGAGAAGAAAGCAGCAGCATTGAAAATGGCTTCGGCCCGTTTTTATGAGACCTTGGGCGGGGATGAAGAGAAGAAATTTGAGCAGTTCAAGCTAGAGCATGGTCATTGGTTGGATGATTATGTATTGTTTATGGCGGTAGGTAAAAGCAATCAAATGCGGCCGTGGAATACCTGGGATGCTGATATTGCTACGCGTAAAAAGTCGGCCATTAGCAAGGCAAAAAAGACCTATGAGCAAGAAATTAAACTAGAGTATTGGCTGCAGTACGAGTTTTTAAATCAATGGTTGGCGCTAAAAGAGTATGCCAATACTAAAGGTATTCGAGTGATCGGTGACATTCCCATTTTTGTCGATCATAACAGTGCGGATGTGTGGGCGAATACAGAGTATTTTGCCGTGGATAAAAAGGGAAATAGAACCTTGGTGGCTGGGGTTCCACCGGACTATTTCAGTGAAACAGGGCAGCTTTGGGGGAACCCTCAGTATCAGTGGGGGGCCTTAGAGAAAGATGGGTACTCGTGGTGGATTAAACGATTTAAACATATGTTTTTAACCTGTGACGCCATTAGAGTAGATCATTTCAGAGGATTCGATGCCTACTGGGAGATCCCCGCAACCGAGAAAACAGCTATTAACGGTCGTTGGGTTCAGGGCCCTGGAGAAAAATTATTTGACACTATCCTGCAAGAATGCGGCGAGCTACCTATTCTAGCTGAGGATTTAGGGTTTGTTACAGAAGGGGTAGAAAAGTTGCGAGATAAATACGCGTTCCCGGGCATGAAGATTATTCAGTTCGCTTTTGACGCAGATCCTAGTAATAGTTTTTTACCACATAATTACCCTCAGAATTGCGTGGTCTACAGCGGTACGCATGACAACGATACCACTAGAGGGTGGTATGAGCAAGCCCCTGAAGACGAACGTCATTTTGCCCGCACCTACACCCAATCAGATGGCACGCAGATAAATTTGGCTTTTATCCGGCTTGGAATGCTCTCTGTGGGAGATCAGGCCATTTTTCCTATGCAAGACTTCATGGGCCTATCTACCGAACACCGAATGAATTTTCCCGGCACCTCATCCGGTAATTGGCTTTGGAGATACACTACAGAAATGCTACAAAAAATTGATCGAGACAAAATTCGTGGTCTAGTCCAGTTAGGTAACCGGTCTATCATGAAGATATAATCGCCCAATAAATAAAAACAGGTGGTTTTTCATTTAAAACCGCCTTTTTCGTATATTCTGAAATTGCAATAAAAAAAATACATCATGTCTTTTTCATTGAAGAATCTACCTGAACGATCTGCAAAACCCAGAGCCGAAGGTATCACCCTAGTATTGGACAAAGGATATAGCATACGTCAAGTAGAAGATCTGGTTGAAGTGTGCTCCGGTCATATTGACATTGTTAAACTCGGATGGGGCACTTCTTATGTCACTCAGGGTTTAGAAGAGAAAATTAAGGTCTATCAAAATGCTGGAATACCCGTTTACTTTGGGGGTACTCTTTTTGAAGCATACTTAATGCGCAACCAACTCTCCGAATACCGAAAATTAATGGAGCGCTATGACATCACCCATGTGGAGGTTTCAAACGGTACCATCTTATTATCGGATGAAAAGAAACAGGCTATCATCAAGGAATTAAGCACCGATTACACGGTTTATTCTGAAGTGGGTAGTAAAAATCCTAATGAGATCATTCCTCCCTACAAATGGGTACGGACTATTCAGCAGGAATTAGAGGCCGGCTCAGAGAAAGTTATCTGCGAAGCTAGGGAAAGTGGTACGGTTGGAATGTTTCGTCCTAATGGCGAAATCCGCTCTGGCTTACTAGAGGAAATTACCGATCAAATTTCTCCCAAATATTTGCTTTTTGAAGCACCCAAAAAAGAGCAGCAAGTGTGGTTTATCCGTAAATACGGCTCTAACGTGAACTTAGGAAATATCCAACCCGAAGAAGTGATTCCTCTAGAAACTTTACGTTTAGGTTTGCGCGGGGATACACTCTTAGACTTCTATTCGCTAGAAGAGGGTAACGAATTGGATCAAGTGATTGAAGCGAACGGAATGAACGATCAAGAATAATTACCCATTATGAAAATTTTATACGCCGCCGCTGAAATCTCACCTTTTGCACGCATGACCGTCACTGCAGATTTATTGCGCTTTTTGCCTGCATCATTACAGGATAAAGGCTTTGAGATTCGCATTTTACTCCCCAAATATGGGACAATTAATGACCGTAGAAATCGTCTTCACGAAGTTATTCGATTGTCTGGAATAGAGGTGGAAGTTGGCGACACTGCGGAAAGTATGAAAATTAAAGTAGCCAGTATTCCCAACGCAAAATTACAGGTCTATTTTTTAGATAATGACAAGTATTTTAAACGAAAAGGTCTCTTCAAAAATCCAAAAGATGATACCTTTTATCCAGATAATGCGGAGCGATTAGCCTTCTACAATAAAGGAGTACTCGAAACAGTTATTAAACTAGGCTGGGAGCCTGATATCATACACTGTCACGACTGGCCTGCAGGTCTTATTCCTCTTCTGGTTAAAACTAAATACAAAGATGAACCTATTTTCAAAAATTCTAAGATCATCTATAATTTACATCATCCAGAAAACGAAGGGACCGCAGATACAGCGAAAATCTTAGAGTTACTTGGCTTGCCTGACGATGTAGACATCGCCAAATTAACTGACGAAGGTAAAGTGGATTTATTGAAATTAGGACTTCTATACAGTGACCATGTAGTTACTGGAAATTTCTTAAAGGACGAATTTGATAGCGTATTTGATGATTTGAATGTTTCTCCAGTGAAAATTCAAGGTGCGCCTGAGGATGTGTCAACTAAATTTTCGGATTACTATAAATCAATCTCGAAATAGGAATTATAAAGAAGACTGTCATCATATGTTTTTAACAAATAAAGCTGCCTCAAAAAGGTGGCTTACTTTTTCTGTACTTGCCCTTTTGAGTATTACTGCTTGTGAAGAAACCAATACGGTTGGAGTAGATTTTATTCAGGAATCTGCCATACAGGTTGATACTGTTTTTATAGATCAAATCGATCTTGTTGAGATTGACCCTTACTTAGGTCAATTATCGTATTCCGCACTAGGCTCGTTTCAAGACCCTCTTTTTGGAAAAATCAGTAGCACTCTCTATTTCAAGCCTTCTATCAACGCCTCAAGCACTGACACCGTACTTGATTATATGAGATTTGAAATGAGACTACACCTTATGGAAGATGAGATTTATGGGGACACTAGCTCGACCGCTGAATTTGATGTGTATCGAATTCAAAATAGTTGGCATGGTCCTAGTTTCCGGCAATCTACCGAAGTTAACCTTGGAGCCGAACGTATAGGTGGCTTTAGCGACGCCGATATAGATACAAATGGTAACGTTCATGTAGCCCTTGGTGGTAGCTGGGATGCTTTTTATCGAGAAGTATTTAATATTGAAGATGACAGTACCCGATTAACTCGGTATACTGAAGAGGATTTTGGCCTAGCCATAGTTCCAAAAAACACAAGTAACCGAATCCGATTTGCCACCGTAAGTACCAGTCGATTATTGGTTATTGGACAAGAAGATACCAGCTCATACGGCATACAAGACTGGGCCTATAACATAGAAAGAGAAGTCGTTGACCCTATTCCTAATCGCTTGCTCCTTCATAATACCTTTGAACAAGTACTAAAACTAGATCTAAAACGTCTTGGTGAACAATTACCGAACACTAATTTTGTACGTGCAGAATTGGTTTTGGAAGAAGATACCACACGCGCAAATACCAGTTTGTCAGAACATGAACAGCGCTTGAACGTTCCCGGCTTTAGAATGAGTGAAGGAGATTTTATTGATTTAGCTTACCAGTTTGGCTTCTCAGATAATAATATCATAAATGGATATCCTGCAAAAGGGCGTTTTCGATTCGATGTCACCCGGTTGTTAAATGATCAAATCTACAATAACAACCCAATAAAAGACTCCTATATTTATCCCTATGTGAATGCAGGCTATATTGGCTCTAACATACTTTATAGCAATGATGCCCCACCCGATAAGCGACCTAGGTTAATTATTCACTCTATTCAATCCGAGGAGCTAAAATAATGCGTGATTTGCTAATAAATTCATACACATTACCCAGGGCGGCCTCAAACAAAAGCACTCTGCTAGCGGTATTGCTATTTTTGCTAAGCTCTCCTGTTCTAGTAGCACAAATTCAATCTTCTAATTTGTATTCTAGTGGATCCATATACTCTGCATATGGGATCGGTTATCCTGTTGAAATGGAAACCGGATCGGCCAAATCGCATGGAATATTTGGCATAACTAGCGTTAACCAGGAAGTGGCCGGTCTTACGAACCCTGCTTTTTGGTCACAAACCTATTATACTCAAGGAGCCTCTGGCATTGGCTTACATAGCATCCAATTAAAAAATAACAGCAGTTCGGGTGAATCTGCTCTTTTTGAAAAGGGGTATTTACAATTATTATTTCCACTTAAATCTAGTGAATTAGGTGTCTCCGTTGGTTTATATCCCGTCACCCGCTCCAACCTAAAAATAATTAACGAGGAGCAGTTTTTGTCTTATGGTGATACGGTAGGATACAATTCAGAACTGCAACAAATGGGTGGATTAAATAAATTCGAAATAGGTTTTGGTTGGAAATTAAACGACCAAATTTCAATTGGTTATGCCCCATCGGTAGCTTTTTTCAGCATGGAAACATCGGAGGCTTTTTCCTTTAGTTCATCGCTGTACTCACAACAAAAACAAAAACTGAACATTAGTGGCGCGGCATTTTCTCAACGCTTGGGTGTTGCAGGGAGTTTTCGAAACGTATTCAAGACACAAGATAAGATTTCAATTGGGGCAACGATAAATGTCCCTTTCAGCATGACATTGAGACAAGATTTTACGACCGAAAAAGAAACTGAAACCGGCAGTAAAACAGTAGATTTATCCAATATATTGACCAGTAAAAAAGGAGAAATGAGCCTCCCTTTAGAGTATGCTGCTGGTATTGGCTATGCCCCTCATCCTCGTTTTAATGTTAGTATAGAAGGGCAATATCAACAGTGGTCAGACTATTCCAATGATTTAGTCGATAATGACGGGGCTGTAATGGCGGATCGTATGCGTATAGGCCTGGGTGCACAGTTTCATCCTTATAAAAAAGCACAAAGTGGATTTTTTTCGAGTTTTAAATATTCTGCTGGATTATCTTATGACAGCGGTCATCTTACGATTCAACAAGAAGAAATTAGAACGTTATGGCTGCACACTGGGTTAGGAATACTATCGCGGAATCCTTCTTCTATAGATGTGAGTGTGCGATACGGATTCAGAGGAACCACAGAAAGTAACCTAATTGAAGAGAATATTTGGGCTATTGGGCTTTCAGTGAATCTTGCTGAAATCATGTTCTTGCGACCTAAATTACAATAAAACGAAGCTGTTCATCACTGAACTCACTGACTTAACTAACGAAATCGTATCATGAAAGTTCTAGCAACCCTCATTGGGTTATTATTATTGACCAATTCCGGTTTAAAAGCACAAGATTGCACGGCCACTCCTCCTTATGAGATGAATAAATTGGCAGCTTTTTCCATATTCCAAGATAATTACAAAAATAAGGATTATCCTTTCGCTCTCATGTATGGTCGATGGTTACTATGTAGCAAAACCAAGGAACTTGAAGGATATCCACGTTTTAGTTTGGCAAGCCAATACCCAAAATTCATCGATATCTACACACAGATTGGTTTAGCTGAACAAGATCCTAGCATTCGTGAAGCCTATATTGACACCGCACTAAGTCTATTTGAGGAGCAATTCACTTTATTTACTGACGAAGAAGTAGATAAATATGAACTTCATCAAGAAAGAGGAAGATATCTTTTAGAAAATTATCAAAATATCGATGGGGGCCTAGACATGGCGTACGGTGATTTCAAGGCGATGTTTGATATGGATGTGGAAAAAACAACCTTACTTGGGGAAGGTTACTATGTCCGCGTAGTGATTGATGATCTTGTTAGGAAGGGTGAAAAAGACATGGTCATAAGCATGATTGATCAAGCAACTGCCTATGCAGGCTTGGAATTAAGCACCTATTTTGATGATATCTTAGAGTCCCTGTTTAATACTCCAGAAGAGCGGCTCGAGTTTTGTGGCGCCAAATTGGTAGAAAACCCAGAATCCATCGAAGACCTTAAATGTGTTGCAGAAGCACAAGAGGATCTAAACATGACAGAAGAGTTTCTACAAACAACCTTACTTATCCATGGATTAGATCCAACCTTTGATAGTGCATTAACACTTGCACAGACAGAGAAGGGTAATTCGTCATACGCTTCTGCTGCTGAGTATTTCAAACAAGCCTTAGAAATGGCTGATAATGACACCGATAAAAAGACTATTAATCTAGAGTTGGCCGATGTTTACTCAAGTACTGGACAGTTGTCTACATCCAAAAAATATGTACAAGATGCATTAGCAATAGATGATGCATTTGGCCGAGCGTATATTAAACTAGCCTCTGTTTATGGGCAGGCGGTTAGTTCATGTACAGAGAGTCGTAAACTCGAAGCTAGAGACAAGGTAGTGTATTGGGTTGTTGTTGATTATTTGACTCGTGCAAAGTCAGTGGACGCTAGTGTTACAAACACCGTGAACTCACAACTTGCAACATACGAGGCCGTAACTCCGTCTACCGAAGATAAATTCTTTACTTTAGGTTATGAGCAAGGACAAAGAGTACAGGTAAACAGCTCTTTAGATAGCTGTTACAGCTGGATTAACGAATCTACTGTTGTCCGTTAAAATCCATTATGAGGGCTAAACTGCTGTTAAGCCCTCTATTTTTATACTGAATTCGTTTGTAATCGGTCAAAACATTCGTATATTTTTCCTACTTCTTTCTACTGCTGATGGCTTATTCTGAGCCATCACTTTTATACACGCTCCTCCCTTCAGTTTCACATCCACATACGATGAGTATATTGATAGCCCTCTTATGACGGTTAAATCTGGAGTATTTACGTACAATGAATGATTATTAATGACTAGAAATAAAAAGAACTACAATAAAAATAACCGCAATAAGAATAAGCGGCATAAGAACCGGAATAAAAATAATAACAATAAGACCAATCATGTTTTTATTCCTAAGTTTCATTGGAACCAAAACCAAGGTATTGCAGGTCGCTTTGCTGGGGTTCTAGAAATTAACGAAAAGGGCTGGGGGCTCATTAGAAAACTAGATCATGAATTCAGCTATCATCCTAAAGATCCTTTTCTAAAACCTGATGAAGTAAAGGAGCTAGATTTACGCCAAGGCTTAATTATAGAAGGAGAATTTGAAGAAGATCATCAAGGTAACCGGCATGTTGCCAGTGTAGATAGTATTAATCATCAGAGTTTAGAAACCTGGGCAAAATGCTCCAAATTTGAGCGGCAAACCCCCATTATGCCTGTTGATTGGATTCGTTTAGGTGACCGGGCACAAGATACCGAAATGCGTGTGATCGATTTAGTGGCGCCGATTGGTAAAGGACAACGAGCCCTAATCGTTGCTCCCCCTCGTACCGGTAAAACTGTCTTATTAAAACAAATAGCTGACTCCATCGCTCATCATCATCCCGATGTTCACTTAAGTATTCTACTGGTTGATGAACGCCCCGAGGAGGTGACCGATTTCATTCGATCTTCAAATGCTGAGGTTTTTGCGTCTTCCAACGATCGCAAAACTCAAAGCCATATACGTATCACAGAGATGACTCTAGGATACGCCAAAAGAAAAGCCGAGATGGGGCAAGATGCCGTGCTACTAATTGATTCACTGACAAGGTTAGGTCGAGCTTATAATGCGATCCAAAGCAATAGCGGACGCACCTTATCCGGTGGTTTGGATATCAGAGCACTAGAAATCCCTAAAAAAATCTTTGGGTCTGCACGAAAAATTGAAGGCGGTGGTTCTTTGACCATTATTGCAACCTGCTTGGTTGAAACGAATTCAAGAATGGACGATTTAATCTTTGAGGAATTCAAAGGAACCGGGAACATGGAACTGGTATTAGATCGAGAGTTAGCTAATGATCGTATTTATCCCGCAATAAATATCACCGCTTCCGGAACCAGAAATGAAGCTAAATTCATAACAGATTCCCTAGAAGAGCGAAATATGGTACGAAGATATCTACTCAAGAAATCTCCTAAAGAGTCTATGCTAGGCTTGCTCAAAGTGCTCAAAAATACGGAGAGTAATCAGGAGCTGTTAAACCAGATCGCTGCCATTTCATAAATTCACTGTAGTTATTTTCCCAGATCATGTGTATCTCCGAGAGCAACAATTATGTTCGCCTATTCAACAGAATTGGCTTTTTGAGTGTACTGCTGTTTTCTTTAGTGGC
>CALKOA010000041.1 GCA_938091655.1 uncultured Balneolaceae bacterium
TTGCCTTAAATTGGGCTTTAAACACTTTGAACTTATAGATTTCAGACTCGTTTATCTCTTCTGGACTATCTTTTCTTTGCTGGTTGATTGATCTTTCCACCGTGTCCATCGTTTCAATAGCTACATCCAATAACCTTTCAATTTCTAAAGCTAATTGGTAGCCAAAATAAAATCCGTGTAATTGAAGCTCTATTTCTTGTTTAGTGGCTGTCTCTTGTTGCTCAATACTTTGAACACCGAATTGAGCTGCTTTTACTGCCTTATCCACCGCTCCCCAAATAAATAATGGTTGCACTCCAATAACGCGAAAGCGATTCGCAAAATCCCAATTATCCCAATCATAGGTAGCATCTGGGTCTAAGTATATCTGATTACTTGGGAAGCCCCTTGGAGAAATCACACTAGGTAATATGCCATGCTCCGATTCCATTCTAAGTGAAGGTAAGAAGCGTTGATTACGAACTTGCTGGACCTGATTTTGGGCTAGGGAAACAGACACTTGTTCGGCCTTTATTTGACCTATTTGCTCTAAAGCAAGATCGATAAACTCATCGTATTCAAGAAACATAGTATCTTGTGCAAATTCATTACTCAACCCATTTTCAGCTACCGTGTACACCCATGAGCCTGCGATAAGGGTAGGACTAAATAGTACTAATACTAGTGCTAGGGTATATTTTCCAAAATATGCTGGAGAGAGTAAATGTGTCATAAATTTATTCATAATCCTAAAGATACGAATTCTTTAAACCACTATAACGATGTAGTACTTTCACTGGTATTACACGAGCACAATAAAAAAAGCCCCTAAATAGGGGCTTTTTTGATGCGGAGAGTGAGGGATTCGAACCCCCGGAGACTTGCGCCTCAACGGTTTTCAAGACCGCCGCATTCGACCACTCTGCCAACTCTCCAATAAGTATGTTGATTCTTCTAAGAATCACTAAGTGCTTGTGCACCTGAAACAATTTCTGAAATTTCTGTAGTAATTGCACTCTGTCTAGCTTGATTATATTTCAAGCGTAAACTACGTTCTAAATCCTTGGCATTTTCAGTTGCACTATCCATTGCGGTCATTCTAGCGCCCTGTTCCGATGCATTGGATTCCAAAACTGCTTTCCAGAGCTGCATTTTTATGTGCTTAGGAAGTAACTCGGCTATAATAGCTTTCTGATCAGGCTCATAGATATAGTCAGAATGTACGGAGTTATCAGTATCAGCTACAACCAAATCTTCCGCTTTTAATGGTAATATTTTTTCAACCTTACGATTTTGCGCGATTACTGACTTAAATTCGTTGTAGGCTAAATAAACTTCATCAATTTCTTTATCGATGAAGTCTTCCATGACTTTACCAATTAAAGTGGTGCTAAGTTCATATTCCAAATTATCGAAAAAACCAGGGTGTTTTGCGTCTATTGAATACGATCTTTTGCCAAAATAGGCTATCGCTTTTTTCCCTATTGTAATCAGGCTTAAGCCGTCGGTTTCTTTTCCCTGTTCAAAGTTGTTTGCAATAAATAACTCCACCTCTTTGAATAAGTTATTATTGAAACCTCCACAGAGGCCTCTATCTGACCCAACGACTATGACTAAGCTACGTTTAGATTCATTGGTTTCCCGTAGTAAAGGATGTGTTAATTCCTGACCTTGAATCAAGCGTCCAATAACAGATGACAAAGTGTTAGCATAAGGACGCGTTTGTGTCATACGGTCTTGTGCCTTACGTAACTTTGCAGCCGCAACCATTTTCATCGCTTTGGTAATCTGCTGAGTATTATTTACGGATGTTATCCGATTACGTATGTCGCGTAAATTGGCCATGTTAAAATGAACTAGGCTGCGTTAATTTGTTCAATTATTTGAGAAGCAGTAGCTAATATTTGATCTCCAAATTCATCGGTCAGTAATCCAGTAGTGGCTAAATTTGCCATTTCTTTTTCGTACTTCGATGTCACAACATCCAAAAATTCAGCTTGGAAATTAAGTATAGCTTCTACCGCAAGCTTGTCAAGTAGCCCCTTATCATTCACCTTTAGAAGTACAATCTGATTTTCTACAGGAAGTGGCTCATAAACATTTTGTTTGAGAAGTTCAGCTGTTCTTTCACCTCTTCTCAACTGTGCTTGAGTAGCTGGGTCTAGATCAGATCCGAATTTAGCAAATGCCTCTAACTCACGGTACTGAGCCAAATCTAATTTAAGTGTACCAGATAGCTTCTTCATGGATTTCACCTGAGCCGAACCACCAACACGTGATACAGAAATACCGACATCGATGGCTGGTCTAATGCCGGAATTAAATAGATCGGTATCTAAGAAAATCTGTCCATCAGTGATCGAAATCACATTCGTTGGTATGTAGGCAGAAACGTCTCCAGCTTGGGTTTCAATAACAGGAAGTGAAGTTAAAGATCCACCACCCTTAACTAATGGTTTCAGCTCTTCTGGGATGTTGTTCATGGTGCGAGCTACTTCATCATCATTAATGATTTTGGCGGCTCGTTCCAATAAACGGCTATGAAGATAGAATACATCTCCAGGGTAGGCTTCTCGTCCAGGAGGTCGCTTCAGAAGTAGTGAAAGTTCTCGGTAGGCAACCGCTTGTTTTGATAAATCATCATATATTACTAAGGCATGTCTACCTGTATCCCTAAAATATTCGCCTACTGCAGCACCAGCAAATGGTGCAATATATTGCATCGGAGCAGCAGCACTAGCAGGAGCGTTAATAATGACAGAATATTCCATAGCACCATTCTCTTCAAGAGCTTGCTTGATTCCAGCTACAGTGGATGCCTTCTGACCTACAGCAACATAAATACAAAAAACGGGCTTATCGGTTTTTTGAGTTTCTTTTTGATTGATAATCGTATCAATTGCAACCGATGTTTTCCCTGTTTGCCGGTCACCAATAATTAATTCTCTTTGTCCACGACCGATAGGTATTAGTGAATCAATAGCTTTTATACCTGTCTGGAGGGGCTCAGCAACAGGTTCTCTGTAAATTACACCAGGTGCTTTACGCTCTAAGGGAACACGTATTGTCTTACCGATTATTGGCCCTTTACCATCCTGAGGGTGACCGAGTGGATCAATAACTCGGCCTAATAATCCATCTCCTACAGAAATAGAGGCAATATCTTTTGTTCTTTTGACCGTTTGACCTTCTTTAACCATACTGGATGAGCCAAACAATACTATACCTACATTATCTTCCTCTAGGTTAAGTACCATACCTGTTACTGATTCACCTTTTTCATTTTTGGCATCAGGTATGGTTACTAGCTCACCTGCTTGTACTTTTGAGAGGCCATAAACGCGTGCAATACCATCACCTACTTCAAGGACGGTACCCACATCATAGGTATCGGATTCATTATCAAATCCGGATAACTGTTTTCTTAGTATGGCCGATACTTCATCTGGTCTTACTTGACTCATGTTGTTGTGTTTTATAAAGGTCTAGTTATTCTAAAAACAATATTACTGAGAGAGAAGTGTGTGCTCTAGCTCATTTAACTTATGCAGAACACTCCCATCTACTACGGTGTCTTCCATTTGAATAGTGATACCACCTAATAGTGATGGTACTACTTCAACTTGCAAATGCACTTTCTTTTTTGTGGAAAATTCAAGTGCTTTAGATATAGATTCTAACTGTGCAGCTTCCAGTGGATATGCTGATTTTAATGTAACCTCAGTTATTCCTACAGCCTCATTATATAAGCTGATGAAAGCTTCGGTTATTAAAGGCAGCAATGCATATCGTTCTTTCTCTGCAATCAGCAATAAAAATTGCATTGCGAGAGTTCCAATATGCTCGGAGAAAATTTCGCCTAATATGATGGTTTTGTCAGAAGGTTTGACAATAGGACTTTTCAATGTAACCTGAAGGTCACGTGAACCTTTGATGGTGTCACGAATTGTCCTGATATCCTCTAATACTTCTTCTAAGTTACCCTGTTCTTGAGATAGCGTTAAAAGAGCTTTTGCGTATCGTTTTGCCGCCTTAGAGCTGATCATATACCTTAATTCTTAGACAAATCGTTGATGTAATTATCAACTAATTTTTTGTTTTTCTCTTCATCCAGTTCAGCATCTAAAATCATAGAGGCTGATTTGATAGCCAAATGAGCAACTTCTTGTCTAAGGGCTAATAAAGCAGACTGCTTTTCTTTTTCAATGTCTACTTTCGCCTGTTCAATTATTTGCTCTGCTTCATCTTTAGCTTTTGCAACTCGTTCACTTCGTATACGCTCTGCCTCTTCTTTAGCTTCTTTGCGAATTTGATGAGCTGTTTGTTCAGCCTCACGAAGTGCTTTTTCGTTGTCCTTGGAAATAGCCTCGGCTTTTGCCAAAGCAATTTCAGCTGCCTCTAAGGATTCACGTATTCTGGTTTCACGTCCTTCAAGGGCTGCCATAATCGGCGGCATAGCGTATTTCATCATGATTAAGAGAAATACAACCAGTGAAATTGCTATCCAGATAGCAAACCCAGTATTAAAAGAGAGTAAACCTCCGCTAGCTAAAAGGTAAAGCATAGTGATCTTTGTTAAGGATTAACCTAGTGCTAGGATTATACAAATAATAGCACCAAATAGAGCAACCCCTTCAATAAAGGCAGCTGTCAAAATCATTGCTCCACGAATGTCTCCAGAAGCTTCAGGTTGACGTGCTATGCTCTCAACAGCACCTTTACCAATTAGTCCTATACCAATTCCGGCACCAACTGCCACGATTCCAGCTCCAATACCAGCCGCTAATAGTCCCATAATTTTTTATTTATTAAATTTTGATTTTTGTTCTAAGGTTATACTGATAAATCAGCATGAATATGTTCATCATGGTCATGACCATGTTCATGCTCTTCAACAGCCATTCCAATGAAAACTGCAGATAATAATGAAAAAATATAAGCCTGCAGAATAGCCACTAATAGTTTTAAAATATACAGTATTGAAGTTACTACTACTGAGAAAATACTTACTCCGTATGCTGCAATACTTCCATACATTTCATTAAAAATAAAAATCAAACCAAGAATTGCGATGATCATTATTTTTCCAGACATCATATTCGCAAATAGTCGGATAGCTAAAGCAAAAGGTTTCGTAAAAAGTCCTATTAATTCTACTGGGATCATAAGAAATTTGACACCCAAAGGCACTCCAGGAAACCAAAATACATGCTGCCAATGGTCTTTACTGCCACTGAACTGGGTTACAAAAAAGGTAAATGATGCAAGAACAGCAGTAACTGTAATATCAGCAGTGGCTGTCGCAGCCCATGGCAGTAACCCGAAAGTATTCATGAATGCTATTGACATAAACATGGTAAACAAATAGGGCACGTACTTTTTATGCTTATCCCCTTCAATGTTTGGTTTGGCAACCTCATCTCTAATGAATTCATAAAATACTTCAAATAGATTTTGAAGCACGCCTTTTGGCGCGGTAGATGTACCAATGCCTTTTTTATATCGTGAGCCGGCATACATGGTAAAGAGCGCAAGCGCACCAAGTCCAAACCAGAAATACAAGAGGTGTGATGTTAATGAAAAATCAATGAGCATAGATCCATTTACCGGAGTAATGCTATAGTCTACTTGTTCAAACTCACCTGAAGCCAAGGCTTTCTTAGTCGAGCCATAGGTCGAAAGCTGAGTAGATCCATTATCATCTTGCCACAAAAATATTTTAGGAAGGTATAGTTTTGTCCCAAAAAACGTGAAGTAATCGTGATCAGCAACCGTACCCATAATGTCAATAGGAGACTCACTTTTCGTGTCAGCATCAGCAGCAAGAACCGTTGATTGACCCAATAAAAGTACTACGATCAGTAAGGATAAAAACGTGAAATATTTTGTCATTCCTCTAAGGGATGTTTCAATAATCTATGATGGATAAGTAACAACTCTATTACAGATTGATAAAGATAGGAAATAATAAAATTAACTGTAAAGAACATTTGTTCAAATTTTATGGTCGATAGTGAAATAAAGAGTGACAAGATGACCATAGAAAATCTAACTAGGGTGGTAATGTAATAGACCTTGATAAAATTTTGAGAGGAAACCGTCCAAAATCTTACCCAAACCCACATTGCGCCACCAACAAATACAAGTGCAATCAAATAAGCGATCAGCGTTTCAGATAAGATTCCAGGCAGAATCCAATACACTATAAGTAGCAAAGCGACTAAAAAGGGTATTTGAGCATATAGGAATACATAGAAAACTGGCGCTTCAAAAAAATATTTCTTTAGCATAAGTATATTATCACGACAGTGGTTTTAGTAGGCCCAGCTTGTTTAGGTTACTTATCCCCTCGTTCTCTGTCTCGCCCATCTAGGGCTGGATCTTTGAGCAGGCGAACAATTCGAAATAAAAATAAAATGAGCCCAAGGATAACACCACATAATATACCAACTGGTTTAATTCCAAAATATGCATCAATATAGCTACCTAAAATAGTGGGTAGTGAGAGTGACAAGGCTATTTCAGTCCCCAAACTAAGGTAGGCACGATAGGGTGCTGGTAACCACTTTGAAATCACATTAAAGCCCGATTTTAAGGTTTCATTGTTCTACATCGTTGAATGTTGTTTCTGCATACTCTTTAGTATCCAGTACCGAAGTATCACCCATTTTACAAAGCCCGTTTACTTTAGCACCTTCTTCAATAACTAAAATCTTAGTAGTTACATTACCTTCAAGGACCGCTGTTTTTCGAAGTGTAATTTTATTTTTCCCCAACACATCTCCGCTTACCTTCCCAGCAATATCAGCATTTTGACAAACTATATCACCTGAAACAAACCCTTGCTCGGTTATGATAACTTTAGATTCTGTCTCAAGAGTACCCTTTAAGACTCCACCTATACGTATATCGTGTTCTGATTTTAGAAAACCTTCTAATTTTGACCCCTCGCTAATTATATTTACAGATGGATAATTGGTTTCATTTGCCATAGTTGTACTCGTGGTTTTTCTTTTTCTAGATATCATTTTATTTCAATAAATAGACTTCAGGATCTTGCGGTAACCCGTCTTTCCATATTTCAAGATGAAGATGAGAAGCAGTGCTTTGCACACCGGCATTACCTACCGATGCAATTATATCACCTTTTACCACCACATCCCCTTCTCGCTTGTAAGATGTCCGGCAATGCTTATACACACTTAATAGACCGTTGGTATGTTGAATAGATATTACATAACCATTCGCTATCGTCCAATTAATATTCACAATAGTACCCTCTGCCAAAGCCCTAACCTGTTCACCCTCGGTGGCTGCAATATCTAAACCAAAATGCTCTTCATTGGGTTTAAATGATCGAGAAATAGTACCATCGACTGGATATGCTGTAGGAAATATGGGTTCACTTTTTAACAATGAGGATGATATTAATCCTTGTGTGCTTAAATTTAACACTTCTTGTGGAGTACTTCGGGGAACCCCACCCAATACCGTTTGATTTTGCATTAACAGCAAACTCTGCAACCGTTCATCTAGAGTTAAAGTTGTATCGGTGTTTAGCCGGATAATACTCCTAATTTGCCCAAGTTGTTCATCGCGTACATCCAATGAGTCCTGAAGAGTATCCAGCCTGCCTAATACATGCTCAATTTGCATATTTATTTGTGATTCTTTGCTTCTGTATACCCATTCTCCAAGAGGTGTAAACATGAGTATGAGTATAAAGACTATTAAAACAGAGACCAACAAGGCGACTAATCCCAAAAAAAACTGACGAGGTAAAAATTGATATTCACGAGAACCATCTGGAACCGACTCATCAATTAGAATCAAACGTATCCATTTGTCTTTAAGTCGAACTAATGTTTTTAATAATTCGGTATTCATTTAATTCACAAAATGTTGATCAAGTAGCGAATCTAATTTATTGGCAAGACTCTCAGCGATCGCTTTTCTTGTAAATGTTTCCAACCATTGTTCATTCAAAGGTTTTAGATTCCCTTTTTGAACATCAGCAATTGATTGTAAAATAGTTTTTTTCACCTTTTCAATGTCGTCAGGTGAAGTAATATAACTGCGTGAATAATCTTTTAAAACCTTTTTTGTATCACCCTCAGGTATCAATGCTATAATGGGCCGCCTGGTTGCCATATATTCATAGGTTTTGCTTAGAGTAATGGTATGCTTTCGCTTTCTATGCCCATTGTTTAACCAAAGAATGGAGGCTTGTTGCATGCGAAGAATAGCCTCATTATGAGGAACATACCCATGATCATGAACTATCTCACCTAAGCCTAATTGATTAATCAATTGTAAATACGGCTCCATTGGACTACCTTGAAAGTGCAATTCTAAGATATTGGCAAGTGAGGGTACTTCTTTAATAAGTTTATTAACTGCCCTTAAAAAAATGCCTGGCCCGCTATCAGCATAAAAAGTACCTGAATAAAGTATTCGGATGGGTTCATTTTGGCTAAGGCTCTTTTCTTTAATGGGTTTCTTTTCTATTGAACTATCAGGAAACAAGGAAGTATCAAAATCATCTGAATCATAGCCATGGGTTTGAACCACAACACTGGGTAATGAGGGGTACCTTCTACTTATGGCACTAGCTATAGGTTCATTTATTGCAATGACCGTGTCTGCCACTGCAAGTACATTTGCTTCAAGTCGCCTCATTAGTCTTTTGTGAATGGGTGTTGGATACGCAATTAGATGACTCTCCAACCAATCGTCCCTAAAATCCATTATAGTTGGAATATTAAGATGGGTTTTAAGCTTAGCCGCTAACATTAAATTACTATAGGGAGGCGCTGTTGCATATATCGCCTGGATGGAATGCTTTTCAATAATTTCTTCGGCTTTTTTAAAACCCTGTTTAATCCATCCTTTTTTGTTGTCGGGAAAATAGAAAAAATGAGAGAACCTTCGCAACCATTTTTCTAAACGAATCCCCGGACGCCATTGGGATTTCGAACTGTTCCAATGCAAAGGAGTCCCACCTCTGACCCGATAAACTTGTACTTTATTCTGATCAATGAGTTTTTGGAGCTCTTGTTCTAAAGAGGAGTCGAAGGTGTGATAAAGACCTGGCTCTGGCACTAAAATTATTGGCTTCCAACCAAATTCATTTAGATACTTTACATATTTAAGTGGCCTTTGCACACCGCTTCCACCCATAGGTGGGAAGAAATAAACGATAAATAACAGCTCCTTTAGTGGCTTTTCATGGGGGGGTATCTGTTGAATCACACCCACCTTTATACCGAATAATTAGGCGCTTCTTTTGTTATTTGTACCGTATGTGGATGACTTTCTTTATAAGAGGCCGCTGATATTTGAACAAAATGTGCTTTTTTGAGATCTGAGATATTTTTTGCTCCACAATATCCCATAGCGGCTCGTAATCCACCCGACATTTGATGAACGACCTCACTTAAATATCCCTTGTATGGTACCCTGCCTTCAATTCCTTCAGGTACTAGTTTTTTCAAATCATCTTCCACGTCTTGGAAGTAGCGATCTTTGGATCCTTTTTGCATAGCTCCTATACTACCCATTCCACGGTACGATTTATACTTTCTTGAGTCAAAAATAATGGTTTCGCCTGGACTTTCATCAACTCCGGCAAACATAGACCCCATCATAACCACGTCAGCGCCTCCAGCAATAGCCTTTGGTATATCACCCGTTTGCTTAATTCCACCATCTGCCACGAGCCCGATGCCATGATCCGAGCAAAAATCACTTACTTCCATCACCGCGCTTAACTGTGGTACTCCTACTCCAGTCACAATTCGCGTGGTGCATATTGAACCAGGTCCAACCCCAACTTTCACTACATCAGCGCCGGCATCTGCTAATGCTTTAGCCGCATCTCGTGTGGCGATGTTACCGCCAATCACATTCAATGAGCCATACTTTTTCTTTATGGCTTCGACGGTTTTGAGAACTCCCTCCGAATGACCGTGTGCTGTATCGACGGTAATAATATCTACGCCAGCGCCTACTAAAGCGCTTACCCTATCCATAGTGTCTGCGGTAACCCCTACGGCAGCTCCGACGCGTAAACGCCCTAATTCATCCTTACAGGCATTAGGGAAATTCATTTTCTTTTCAATGTCCTTAAAGGTGATTAAGCCGACCAAGATCCCTTTTGAGTCCACAATGGGTAGCTTTTCAACTTTATGGGATTGAAGAATCTCCTCAGCTTGTACTAAATTGGTCCCCTCCTTCGCTGTTATTAAGGGCTGCTTTGTCATAATGTCCCCTAATTTCTTGGTCATATCAGACTCGAATCGTAAGTCTCGATTAGTCACAATACCCTGAAGAGCTCCATGCTCATCAATAATTGGAATACCACCTATTCGGTGCATCGCCATAAGATCACGAGCATCCTGAACCAAAGCAGACGAAGTTAAGGTCACAGGATCCACGATCATCCCGCTTTCGCTTCTTTTAACCAATCTAACTTGCTCCGCCTGATTTTCTATACTCATATTCTTATGAAGCATGGCTATTCCACCCTCCCTGGCTAAGGCAATTGCCATTCTGTATTCAGATACGGTATCCATTGCCGCGCTCAAAATAGGTGTATTCAGGGTAAGTGTAGGAGTTAGTTGCACACTAATATCTACATCTCGCGGGAGAACCTGAGAAAAGTGCGGAACTAATAGTACATCGTCATAGGTAAGTCCTTGTCTAGTGATTCGATCAAAGCTACTCTGGGCGGATTGGGTGGATGAAGGTTTCGACATTGGTCTGATAGATTTAATTCAATTTAGTAAAGATACAAACTTCTCTTCTGTAATTGAATGCGAAAATCAGAAAAACCCCTATCCTTTAACCAAAAACATGAGTATACAATCAATCGTTACAAAGGGTGAATTTTTAGAGCTTCAATGGCGGTATTTAGACTGGTATTCCCATCTAAATATGACTGTACCCAATAATGAACTCTATTCCTTCTATTTCGAACGTAAGGGTCGCAGCTTGAGTAGTTTCCCTGCAACTCTTCTACCATTACACGCACATCGTCATAAATTTCAACTTTTAACCCATCCGGCACTTCATGCCATCCTAATAAGGAAAATACTTGTTGGAGTTCTTGGTATTCTCGTTCACTTTCGCTGCTTATTCGTGCCAATAACGGTCGAATAAACGGGTTTTTGGTTTTCTTGATAACCCTGTTCGAAGGAATTCTCAACGAATTTAGCGTCGATGATGAAGTAGTAAACGTGGGTGTTGTATTAGGTGAAGTAAGCATATTTTCTCCTGTTTTGTTTTGATTCAAGAGAAACTTACAAACGTGGAGTGACACCATTATGTCACCCTAAAATCATTTATTTTGGGTATAACGATTTTTTTGCTGCTAACAGCGTGTTCTTCATAAGCATAGCCACCGTCATAGGGCCTACACCACCAGGAACAGGAGTAATCCAACTTGCTTTTTTTCGTACCGATTCAAAATCGACATCACCTACTAGTCGGTATCCTTTTTCATGGGTTTCATCCGCTATTCTATTTATACCAACATCGATGACAACAACGCCTTGTTTAACCATTTCAGCTTTTATTAAGTTTGGCTGCCCTGCTGCAACAATCAATATATCGGCACCAATGGTGTGAGCTGTCAAATCTCGGGTATATTTATGACAAATAGTAGTGGTAGCTTTGCCAGATGAATTCTCTCTAGACAACATAACCGCCATTGGGCTACCTACTATGGTACTCGCTCCAACAACAACTGCATGTTGAGATTTAACGGGAATGCTATAGTACTTCAGGAGTTCCATCACCCCAGCGGGAGTACAGCTTTTAAAGCATGGCTGATCTAATGACAGGCGCCCCACATTCATAGGGTGGAATCCGTCTACATCTTTTCGGTGATCTATAGCCTCTATCACACTGTGTTGTGATAAATGACTCGGTAAGGGCATTTGAACTAGTATACCGTCTATATTATCGTTGGTATTACAAGAATGAATAATTTCAGTGAGTTCTTTTTCTGAAATCGTGTCTTGTAAAACCATTGTATCGGTTTCTATACCTACTTGTTGACAAGCTTTAGTCTTAGTACCGGTATAGACAATGGATGCGGGATCATCTCCTACCAAAATAACCTGCAAGAATGGCTTTCGATTACCTTTTTTACACCACTGCTGCACATCCTCCTTCACTCTATTGCGAAGAAGCTCTGCCACCATTTTACCGTCGATAATTTTTGCACTCATAGCTCACTCATAGGTTTTTAGCTTACATGTTACTCGTAAAATTCAAGAAACGTTGATGTCCAAGCTGGGCACACATCAACCAGAAACTAATAATTATAGTAAAGGTACGTCAATATCTTTTCATGTACTGCATCTATGGCCGATACTTTTGACACAAAATTATTGGCTGACAAACTGAAAATAAGGGTATTACCAAGTTCTGTAGTTAGGTATCCGCTTAGGCTTCGAGCTCCTCCTACAAATCCGGTTTTGGCCTGCACCCGTCCTCTAAGTGGGCTGGATTTCATCCGGTAATGCAGCGTACCATCTTCTCCCATGACAGGCAGTGAAGCACGAAAAATCTCTGAATTTGAACTGTGATGCATACTGAACAGCAAATCGGTTAAGAACGAGGTGGTTAAAAAATTTCCGCCTGCCAAACCCGAGCCATCCCGCATAATTACATATGTCGTATCTAATCCCATAGAGCCTAAGATTTCACGTGTTTTTTGAGCGCCGTCACTTGTACTACCTGGTCCTTCATGGGTTTCAGCTGAAAGGGTTTTCAGGAGCATCTCAGCATAAAAATTATCGCTTTCCTTATTCAGCCAACTAACTAATTTACCAAGTTCGGGCGATTCCACTGCTCCTAGGTACTCCCATCCTATTAGTGCATCTGAAGCCGAATCGGTAGCATACCAATTGGGTGCATATCCAGTCCATAAGGCAGAACCTAGTTGTTCGCTGGCAAGACCTGTCAATGATTCGTTGACTTCGGGTTTAAGTTCATCAGGCCACCAACGTTCAATTCGATAGGGAGAGGTATCTTCCTGGGTATCTACTAGGCCATTTGCCCACAAATAATCGACAAATGAGTCCATAAAGAATGCGGGGGCATCATAAATAGCAAGAGCTTCTGTCTCTTTGTACCCCATTGGTAAACTACTAGCTAAATAGAGTTCATTTGTTTGCCACGATCTTCGGTAATATTCATCGTATTTGGTATGAGCAGGTGCTATACGCTGTTCGTTAATAAATCGTACATAATCAGTTTGATTAGGAAACCAACTTATTTGTGGTTTGGCTCCTATCTCACCCTCGGCGACTACTTCAAGATCTACCGCGTTATTATTAAAACTGAGTTCACTAATTTCTACTCCATAGTAGAAGTTCAAATCCTCCCAATCCCATCCTTTTGGATACACTTCCGCATCAAAATAGCCTAAACGGCCAATCCATTGACCGGTCCATCCAGTAATTCCTGCATTTTTGAGCACTTTAAGAAGTTTTTCAAACACATGATATCTATGTTCATCGTATAAAAAACCAGAGATACTAGGATCTCCTTTACCCACTATCATTAAATCACCCACCCATACAGAATCCACCAAATATCCTCGTCCATAAATGGGTGTTTGGTAGCGAAATTCAGCACCTAATTTTTCTAACACCGCAGCCGATGTGACAAGCTTCATATTAGAAGCTGGAACTATCCACTTTTGATCGTTCCAAGATTCTAAAAACTGACCCTGTTCATCTATAACCGAAATAGACCAGTGCACCCCTTTGGATTCGTGCTGCATAATAATGTCTTCCACACTTTGAGCCTGAAGTTGCACAGGTACAAGGTAGATTGGGGCTAAAACAAAAGACAGCAGTGCCAATTGTTTAACATTCCAATAATACTTCTGCAAGCTCTTATATTTATACCACATCATCTACTCACCTTATATTTTGGATGAACTAAATTGACGCAACTCCTTTTCTTTGAAGTGCTCAATGAGTTCTTTTTCATTTTGTACGACCAATAATTTTGTACGAAAATCGTCATAATTCATAAGAGTTGAAACTCTGCTTAATAATCGTATATGACTTCGGTGGTCTGAATAAGGGCCTACTATCAAAAAAATAAGTTGAACGGGTACTGAATCAATGGAATTAAATTCTATTGGTTCTTTCAAACGTGCAAAAGCGGCATAATAATGGTCAACCGCATCTGTTTTACCATGGGGTATTGCCAAACCTTGTCCAACCCCTGTAGACATAATTTTTTCACGCGAAACAATAGCCTCCCTTATTTCTAGTAGCTGTTCGGTATCAATTGTACCAATAAACGTATCTACCAATGCATGAATAGCATCAAATTTATTATCCACCTCAAGGTCGAGCAGAATATGTTTTAAACTAAGTAACTGATGAATAGTCAATGGTAATTCAGCTTAGATTGATGATTAGTGCGTAAAAAAATAAAAAAAGGAGCATGGCGTTAGAAATCCTCCCTTTTCAGTGTTTTCGACTCACAAAGTAATGACGAAACTTACAAAGTGAAAGACTTCATTTTTTTGTAAACTTCGGCATGTTAATTCGCCAAATTTTATCGGTATTTGAGAAGGATCTTCGCATCGAATTTCGCAGTAAGTATGCTTTAAATATGGTTTCGGCTTTCATTGTAGCTGCCTTATTACTCATTTTGTTTACTCTCCGGGCCCAAGAGCTGCAGCCTACGCCTAAAAGTGGTCTTATTTGGATTGTGGTCTTGTTCGCGTCCCTAACCGTTCTGGGGCGAAGTTTTATCATGGAAACAGATAAAGGAACTTTTCAAACGTTGCAGATTTACTCCAATGCTACAGCGGTCTATTTAGGGAAATACCTATATAACATGGGATTCAGTCTTTTAATTTACCTACTCAGCTTTAGCTTATATGGCTTTTTAATCAAGTGGTCGATTGTATCCTATCCTGCCTTTTTATACATCATGGTGTTTGGAACTATGGGTTTATCCTCGGTATGCACCTTAATTGCAGCAATAGTCTCGCAAGCAGATCGGCAAGGGGCTATTTTTTCGGTTCTTAGTATCCCCTTATTTGTACCTTTTATTCTGTTGTTGTCTCGCTTAACCAAAAAAGCTTTCGTGGACGGGATGCAAGGTTGGTGGAATTCTGAAGTAGCTGCACTTTTCGGCTTTGTTGGTGTTACCAGCGTGGCTGGTTGGTTGTTATTTGACTTTATTTGGGAGGAAGATTAATGGCTTTCGTGTCAGATGATTTAGTTGGTCAACATAGGGTTAAAGAACTTTTAAATAACATTATTGAGCGCAACCGAGTTGGTCATGCCTATTTATTTTCCGGCCCAAAAGGAAGTGGTATGTTGCCTTTTGCCCTGCGATTCGCCGAATGCATAAACCAAAAAAAAGATGGGCAGAAAATGGAATTACCGTGGCATAAACATCCTGATATCCACGTGTTCATCCCTATGCCTAGCTCAGCGGGAATCCAAGAAAAAAATGAGCGCCTAGAATGGCTCAGTGAAGATAGCTACAACCTCATTGAGTATGCCGACCGCCCAGACTCCGATAAAGAGCGTAGTAAAAATCGTCAAGCTTTTTATTCCATAGATTATTTTCGCTCGGAAATACGCCCTGTGACTAGATTACGTCCGTATCAAGGCAAAAAGGTGGTAGTAATTATGACCCAGGTCGAAACCATGAGGAAAGAGACGGCCAATTCTTTTTTAAAACTACTTGAAGAGCCCTCTGAAGGAGTTTTGTTTATCCTAACCACTCATCATTACGAACAGCTCCTACCCACTATAACCTCCCGTTGCCAGCATATTACATTCGGCCAAAATACACTAGAAGAGGTACAGAAGGCATTGATCGAACGCGACCAAATGCCCAAAGATAAAGCAGCGATGGTTGCTAAATTAACGCAAGCCAATTACGCCAAATCCAAAGATATTGACCTAGATGTAATCCATAAGATCCGTTCAGAAATGATTGATTTCATTCGCAATTCTTATGTCTTAGATGCAATTAAAATAAACTCCATTATTCTAAATTGGACCTCAACACTAAATACCGAAGGCCTTATCCAACTCATCGAACTCTTAGAATCATTCTTGCGAGATTTAATCGTTTATTCTCACACCCAAAATACGGAATCACTTATTCATGAGGATGAAGTGGAAACCATTAAAAATATTGTATTGAATCTCAAAGAAGCAGATTATCATGCTATGATCGATATACTGGCTCCTGTTTACACTGAATTACGGCAAAATGTTCAACCGAAATTATTACTCACCGTTTTAGCCTTAAATTTTTCAACCCTCCTGCGCGGACAAGGGCAATCCATTCCAAAAGAAAAAGCCTTTATGCATTTACCCGCATTACAACTAAACCCATAGTTCATGTCCGAAAAATTTCATTTTCTAAAACTAGAAGCTACTGGTAATGATTTTATTCTGGTTGATGCAAGCAAGCAAGACATTCCCTTAGAACATCTAGAGCACATTGCCCCAGAAATTTGTAATCGAAAGACCGGAATTGGAGCCGATGGATTACTCATTCTTCACCCTATTTCCACCTTGGGTGCAGACTATACTATGATCTATAAAAATGCGGACGGTAGTGACGCAGGAATGTGTGGTAATGGTGGAAGAGCTATTGCATTTTATGCCTCACAAAATGGCTATTCAGATACCCATCGCTTTCAAGTAAATGAACAAGTATATGAGGCTTTCGTGCACCCTGGAAGCCATCAGGTCGAAATTAGCTTTCCTGATTGTGATGCTCCAAGTTCTGTTTCTAATGAGTGGCTGACTTGTCTGAATATAGATTCTACTGAACAAAGTTCACAACAGGCCTCTATGTTATCCTCACTATTCAAAGCCGATGCTGCCTTTAGAGCCTACCCTCAAACCGAACACGTTGTGCTTTTTTCCAATGATCTTTTGGCTATTCAACCAACGGAAGAGTTGGCAAAATTAGGGCGTAGTATTCGTAATGATGAGCTTTTTCATCCCAGAGGAACCAATGTGAATTTTGTTTGTAGCCAACAAGCGAATCATATTCAGCTAGAGACCTATGAACGCGGGGTGGAGGATTTCACCTTAGCATGTGGTACAGGTGCCATTGCAAGCGCGATGGCTCTGCATATGAAAGAAGGTGGTAAAGCTGGTTCGCACCTTTACCATGTCACAGTCCAAGGAGGATTCTTAGAGGTTTCTTTTGATTGCACAGGTACCGATGCATTGACTCACAGTGAACATGGTCCATTGTTTAAAAAAGTCTTACTCAAAGGTCCTGCACGATTTGTATTCAACGGTATTTGGGCTGGTAATTGAAATTCAAATGGGTACTAAAATCAGTTCGAATTTCTTTACTCAGTATCTGTTGACCTATACCTACTACATGCTGGGTTTTATTTCGCTGCTTTGGATGAGTTGCAGTTCAACTATTAATCTAGCCCCAAGCAGCCCACCTATTCCTCAGGTAAACAGTTTACTGGTACTTCCTGAACAACGAAGTATCCCCGATAATATTCGTAGTGTTCAGTTTTTCAGCTCTTCTCAAGCCTCTTCCCCGTTGGTTAGCGCTCGATTAGGATCCAGTGACCGACTTGTTCTTCGCTTCGATGAGTTGAGTGAGATCAACGGAATGTTTCGCATTCATTTTTCTCACCGAAACAAAGACTGGACACAGAGCAATCTCCCAACTACATGGTTTATGAATACCCCAAATCAGCGAATTGTCCAGGGCGGTTCTAAAAACCAAAGTAATAGTATACCATTTCACTCATATGATATTCAGTTTTCTCTGCGAGATCTTGAATTTTTAGCCAGTGGTTTTTACTTCATTCATGTATCTGATTACACCACAGGTATTGAATTGTTTAGCCTTCCGTTCGCACTTACTGAGCAGCTTGGCACCCTTGATTTGAATGGAGAAACTCTATACAACAAAGGGAACTTAGGGGCGGCTGTAGATAGAATTTTTGCTGAATTTAGTTATCCAGAATTTATTGATATGCCCGTTTTTGATTTGAGCTTTCAGGTACTTCAAGATGGATTTTTACGAAAGGCTATACTAGCAAGAGGTAAAGATTTTAGCGAAGGAAAGGTAGCTAAATTTTACCTTGAAGACTCCCAAAGCTATCCTGCTAACACGCGCTATTATGGCCTTAATCTATCCACATTTAGCCTTTCTAACCGAGATATATTAGAGTATGAAGAGTCCGATGAACTTCCACAGATAACCTTAAGAGAAGATTTTATATCATACAGCGATACCCCATATACTCTTCAATCGATGTATGGTAATCCCAGTTCAAAGATCACTGCACGATATGCAATGATCAATTTCCGATTTAACCCAATGGGTACGAGGCCTACCTATGATGATGAACTTTTTGTTGTAGGTGACTTTAACCAGTGGTCGGAAAACAAACAGCATAAAATGAAGTGGAACCCAGAGTTGCGTTTATTTGAAGCCCAAGTATTATTAAAAGAAGGCACATACAGATACACTTATGCCACTCGTAATGGTAGTGATCTCGACATTATTGAGTTAGGAAGCAGTCTTACCAAGGAAAATCAATGGTATACAGGTATTTTATTTTATAGAGATCCTAATCGACAATACGACCGAATCCTTTACATTGGAAAGCTTCAACTTAGCCCTTGAGTTTATCATCTATTGAGGCAATGACTACCGTTTTAGCAGTGAGAGATCAATTAGGACACTAAAAATCTATCCCTATAGAAAAGTAGTGAATAGGTGCATTTGAAAAACCGTCTCTATTATATGCCCAGCCCACATCATAACGTAGTGGTAAGCCAAAAACAATGGTTCTTAAACCAAATCCAGAGCCAATTAAAACATCTCCATCGAGATAAGAAAAAATATTCCCATTCTCATCTTGAAACGTGGTAGGTTCACTCACCTTAAAGTCGAGCGAAGCATCGTTAATTATTGGATTTCCGTCAATATCGGTGATTCCATAATCTATCTGCTGGCCCCAGGCTGTTCCCACGTCAAAGAAAGCTACACCTGTTACATTATATAATGGTAGAATAGGAAGAGCTCCTGGAATGACAGCAGCAAATAATGGAAATCTAAACTCAGCGTTTATGAGCCCAAAATTATCTCCGTACACCGAATTGTATCTGTGCCCCCTGAGTGGAACAGCGGGTTGAGTAAAAAAAGTATCGGCTAAGCGTTCAAAAGGAATTCCATTATTTGACCACTGATAATTAATCCATCCCATCATTCCCCCTAAAAAGTAGGTCTGCGAATCTTTTCCTACTGATGCTCCTCCACTGCCACGTAGTGCAATAGTATAGGAGTAACCAAGATTGATATAACTTCTAAAGTCTCCCATGACCGAGGCGAAGCTAGGCGCATCTGACCCAAGTCCAGGACTACCTGAAAAACTTAGAGTGTACCGAATCCCTCCTTGTGGAGTAATGAATCCAGGCAAGGTAGCATCTTTGGTAAAGGACATAGTGGGATATAAAAAAGAACTCTTCAGGTTGCTAGCCTCAGTAACACCGTAGGAATAAAGTCCACCAAAAGCAGCAACCGCGTCATAGTCACGAGCGATCCCAATCCAATTTAGCCCTCCGTCAATACGCGTGAATTTGTCAAATGGATATTGAATGGATACCCCACCACCGAAGGTTCTGAAGCGTAACAAATCACCCCCGAAGGTTTGATATTGCCTAGAAGTATGGAAATACGAGGCAAACCAATTCATTCTATTTTTTAAATACCCATACTGTAGTGTGTAATCACTATTGCGTAGATCCGTCTGGAAATTGGTCCCCATTGCAAGCTGATGATCTCCTAGTAGGTCGCTGATCATAAATTGTGTAAGTGCATATGCACCGTAGCTAGAAGCTGCTACGGTTGGACTGTACGCAATATCAGTTGAGAATGTTAATCTATATGCTCTTGGTACGTATCGACCGTCTGTGGTAATATTGTTGTTAGGTTCAAAAATAAATTCATCTTCTAATAAGATGGTACTATCTAAAATAACCTCCTCTGAAAACACGTAGTTTCTGAAATCGATTTCACCAGTTTCTTCAAAATCAACCACTTGATAATCTGGATCACTAAGTCGTTCTTGCTCCTCTAATTCTTCGCGCTCTGCCCCACTCATTAATCCTTGACTGTAGAGTTCATACGCATAACGAATTGCTGGAACACGTTGTTCTGGAGCCTCAAGACCTCTACGCTTTGCCCAGTAATTTGGTTTAAGATTACTAGCTTTTGCGTTATTCAATGGATTTTTCAACAGGAAAATATCTAAATAACCTTCATTGATGGAACTAAAAGCTACTCTTGAGCCATCTGCGCTAATTGAAAACTGTGAAATTCCTGTCTGTAGGTTGGTGAGTACCTTCCATTCCTTGGTTGAAGGATCAGTTTGATATAGGTTCTGGATTCCGTTTTGATCCGATTGGAATATAATAGTACCATCTTGGATCTGTTGAGGTTGACGTTCGTTCCAATCCTTACTTAAGGTAATTCTATTTAGGGTATCACTACCTATTTCTAGCTGATAAATGTCACTTTGGTAGATTGTTTTTTGCTCGAGTAAGGTACTTTCTAAAGTAGCTTGTTTAAGTGCTAATTGATTTCCTCGCTCCGAACTAAACAAGATACTCTTAGAGTCTAGTGTCCAACTAGGCTCGTAATCAGAAACAAAATCTTGGGTGAGGTTAATTAATTGTTTCTCACTTAAATCGTACATGAATATGTCTTGATACGGACCTATGTTCCCATCAAAGGCTAACTTAGTACCATCTGGTGACCAAGAAACAGATCCAATTGCATCCAATTCAGGCATTGAAATTTTTTCTACTTCAGTACTCTGGTAATCGATAATTGCAATTTCATCAAAGCCCTTACTTTTTGTAGATAACACTATTTTACGACCGTCCGGAGACCAACTAAGATTGGGTTTCAAAATATTCAACTCTTCGAAAGCAGGGTCATCTTCGCCCTGGATGACTGTTTTTAACCTTTTTTTGGTTAATGCATCTATCACAATAACATCGAAATACCCTCTTTTATTGGTAATAAATGCTATTCTATCTCCCTGAGGTGAAATTTTTGGGGAAGTGTTATAGGACCCATAGTCCCCTCTTTCTGTCATAAGAGTTGCTATACGATCAGCTAACTCACGATCGGCGACTTCTGGGAAGTACCTTTTCCGAAGCGCATCTTCCCACCGCTCTGAAAGTTCTTGTACCGTTAGGCCAATAGACTGCTGGAATCCATTCTCAACACTTCTTGTACTTTTAACCTTTTCAAGTACTTCTGCTATCTTTTCTCGTCCATATTCTTCGGCAATAAAATTCCAAACAGACTGTCCACCTCGGTAGGCGTAATACCCACTCAGATAGGGAATTGGAGGCAGATAATTATTGAGTACTGCGTCCCGAATAAACATGTCGGTGTTGGTATCCCAACCCAAAGCCATATATTCTGCTAATCCTTCTTCAAACCAAAGGGGCAAGACTAATTGAATGTTATTGCGAAGTATAGATTGTATAGACCCGCCATAAAATAAATCATTAAATACCGCATGTACCAACTCATGATGCAAGGTCCTCCTAAAATCATTGTAATCCCCATCAAAGGGTACTGTCATCCTATTCTTCATCTTATCAGTAACCCCCCCTATACCCTCTGCACTGGTGGGCAGTGCAACCACATTCGTCTGAGAGAAATCGTTATGAGAATCGTAAATAATGAGTGGAATCCGACTCACAATTTCATGTTGAAAATCTTCGCTAAGTTGTTGGTATGCAGATTCAATACTTTTAGCTGCAAATTCTGCTAATTCGTAGTTCTTATCACCATAGTAGTAGACATCAAAATGTTTGGACTGTATAAATCGCCATTCAAACTGTTGATATTGAACTCTATTCTTACCAAAATTAGCATATTGAGCCTGTGCCACAGGGGAATATGCTAAGGAAAAAAGAATACCAAAAAAGAATAGTTTTTTAGGAATAGTGATTCTGAATTTCATCGATGAAATGTTTGGATTCTACGTTTTTACCCTCACTTAATATACTGTAACATAACGAATGTAGGAATGTTATTCTTGTGCTATTTATGCAGCCTACCAATATATAAAGCGTTGAAAAAAAGTATTCGTTCAACGCTTAGTTTACCAAGAACAAGTTTTTTACGAACAGGTCTATTTATTTCTACCCGCAGGAATAAAATCTATTTGCCTTTTTTCCGGGTTAACTGCATCTACTTTAACATTAATTGCATCGCCTAATTGATATCTAGCCCCTGATCGCCTACCTATGAGTGAGTGTGATCTTGGCTCATAGTGAAAATAGTCACCTTTCAAATCGCCCACTCGAATCATTCCTTCACAAAACACCTCATTCAAGGTTACAAATATTCCTCGCTCCACAACTCCACTTATGACCCCGGTAAACTCTTCACCGATATGCTTACTAAGGTATTCGACTTGCTTCAGTTTGATGGAATCTCTCTCAGCATCTACGGCTACCTTTTCTCGCATACTACAGTGCTCACCCTCCTTTCGTAATTGATTTAGCTCATAGACTTTTTTGTTTTGAGCATATGCTTTTAACAATCGATGAACAATCACATCAGGATACCTCCGAATGGGAGAGGTGAAATGAGCGTAATGGTGAAAACCCAAACCAAAATGACCTAAATTATCTGGGCTATATACCGCTTTGGCCATGGCACGCAAAGTAAGCCCATTTACTATATACTCCATTGGGGTTCCTTTTACACGTTCTAATAACTGGTTGATTGATGCAGGTTTGGCTAGCTCATCCAACTGAAACGATATCCCCAAAGGGCGAACTTGTTCGAGTACATCAGCTAATTTTTTCTCATCTGGTCGATCGTGTATACGATAGAAAAAAGGGAAGGCATCTTTCTTAGTTTGATCTCTGAGGTGCTGCACGTGTTCAGCCACCGTACGATTGGCCAGGAGCATACATTCTTCAATTAAACGATGGGCAAAAAGTCGTTTCTTTAAAATTACCTTTTCAGGTTCACCCTTATCATTTAGCACAAATCTTGGCTCCGGCGTATCAAAATCTATAGCTCCTTCTTTAAACCTCTTCTTGAGCAATTTTTTAGCCAAGTCAGCAACCAAATTTACTTCTTTAGACAAAAAATGGTCGGTTCCATCCAAGATTTCCTGTGCTTGTTCGTACGTAAATCGATGGTCAGAATGAATAACAGTTTCCTTAATTTCATACCGAACTAACTCAGCCTTTTGGTTTACTTCCATAAAACAACTGTAACAAAGTTTGTCTTCATTTGGACGTAGACTACAAACCCCATTACTCAAACGCTCTGGCAACATTGGAATAACCCGATCAACCAAGTAAATACTGGTTGCACGTTTATGGGCCTCTTCATCCAAAGCCGAACCCGGCTGCACATAATGAGTTACATCTGCAATGTGAACTCCTAAACGAAGATGACCATTCTCTAATTCTTCAATACTTAGGGCATCATCAAAGTCTTTAGCATCGACGGGGTCAATGGTAAATACGGTTTTATTTCTGAAGTCTATCCTTTGATCAATGACTGACTGCTCAATAGCAAGTGAAATGGCATCTGCTTCTGCCTCTACTTGTGACGGGAAATCAGCAATAAGTCCATTTTCAGCTAAAATAGACAACATGTTTGCATCATTTGTACCGGATTTACCCAATCTACTAAGAATTTTAGCTTGGGGTAATGCCTGCCTATGCACCCAATTTTCTAGATTAAAGGTAACTTTCTCCCCTTCTTGGGCACCGTTTAAATCTTCTTTTTTTACATAAAAATCGACGTTTGCTGACTTCCTATCGCTTTCAATTATATAGGTGTCTGATTCTGTTTTGCGTAAGGTGCCTACGTAAAAGGAACTTCCCCGTTCTAGTACATCAACCACTTTAGCTTTGGGATTTCGAGCCTGCTTTTTACTTTTTAGCACCTTGACCGCTACTCTATCTCCGGCTAAAGCAAGTCCGGCGTCACTTGCGTGCACCCTTAAATCTTCATCCAGCCCTTCTACTATGACAAATCCTGTCCCTCTCTGGTTAAATTCTATACGCCCTTCCAATACCGAATGATCTCGGTTTAATCGAACCCAACCTTGATGTATTCGTACTCTTTGTTTATTGCTTAAACTAGTTAGTGCTTTTTCTAATCGCTTGTATTCTTTTTTGGAATACATTTCTAGGGTTTCCTGAAATTCATTTTGATGGATTTTCTTCTCAGGATGTATGCTAAGTAATTGTAGTAATGTCTCTTCTAAGCTACTTAATCGGTCGTTTCGACTCATATATGGGATAAGGGAATGGTTAAAATTATACCTATGCTAAAATAGCTTTATTCCATGCTAAGTGCAGGTTCTTCTTCTTTTCTTGTGAAAAGCCTAGTTACAGGCTCAAATAGCTGCCCGAGAAAACTTCGCCATGAACTAAATGAAACTTCTGTTTCTAAACCAATCCCATTTATGTCTTGAGATTGCTGAGAATTGTCCGACCCAGAATAATTACTAAATGTGGGGTCTTGTCGGTGAAATGCAGTTAAGGCAAGTGCCTGATTTATCTTGTAGGTGGCCCCTATATCACCAATAGTGGACTGACTACCTGTAATTTGTCCTTCTCGACTCAAAATAATGCGATCGTTATATAATCGAAGCGCTACTCCCAAATCAATGTTGTTATAGGTATTTAAATTAAAATCAATGTCTAGACTTCCAATATCACTACGTAGCAATGAATTCATTTGATTAGAAAGAAGTGGACTTATCAACTGACTAGATAATAGTGGATTTAATACGGCCGCACTTCCACTAAAATTATTGGTTAAAGAATTTGTTGCATCCGAAACAGCGGACGATGACGGGATAAAGTCACCCATTAACAAGAAACTAGTTGCTTGAATGAGTTTTTCGTCTTCGTTGCGATTAAGTGCATTAATTTGCGTTTTTAGGGTAGAATTTTGTTGGGTTTCGAACGTATTTGGTAACCTAAAAAAGAAATCATTTTCAATACTTTCTAATGATCCACCAATACTAAGCACCAATTCGACGGGAACACGTGAGGCTTGTTCTTGGTCGATTTGATCGCGTGTTCTGGTCAAAGTATTTATATCGGGTCTAGCTTCGTATAAGGCCTGAACATTTAATTTTGCATCTATTGGGTCGCCATCCCAACGAAGGGTACCGCCAGGTATGAGCTCAAAGGTACGCGTAAAAATATCCCCACTCACGAAATTGTATTCACCATCTTGAATATCGAACTGGCCAAAAACAGAAAATGCTTCGTCCTGTAACTGAATACGAATATTACCTAGGCCATTGGCAGTAATTTGATCACCCGTTATTGGGTCAAAAATAAGCTCTACTGTCATTGGTATTTGAGACTCAAATTGTAAGTCAAGAGTGAAGCGCTCGGTAAAACTACGCGTTTCTTGAACTCCCATGCTCTCATACTGACCCCCATTAATTCCCGATTTATTATTCAAATTAGCGAAGTCAACATTTGTGAAGTTCTCGACGAATCGAATAAACTTGTTGTTTTCTTCAAATTCTGTGCGCTCAATCAACGGCAGCCCTATTGAAGAATATGGCCCAATTTGTATAGGACCCTCTGAAAATAAGAGTGGATTTTCATTGGTTCCTGTCAAACGAATGAGCGCAGTACCGTAGCCTTGGCCAAAAAATGGTGCCTCTTCATCAAAGCCAGTATTCAGGAAATGAAATTCATTCATTTGAAGATTTAGGTCAATATCATGAATTGGCCCAAAGCGATTTAGATTATAACTTCCATTTAAGTTGGCAGTACCCCCAGAAGGATCCATGATAAAGAAGTCCTGAAAAACCAACCCATTTTCACTTGAAAACTCGAGAGGCCCTGCGGCATAGTAGTAGGTATCTAAAAATCTTGGGCGTATAAACACAGGGTCAATTTCCCCGATGGAGTAATTTATACTAAAATCATATCCCGAATTAGAACCCCAGACATTCCCCATTCCAGATGCGGTACCCGACATTTCAGAAAATACATTCGGAGATAGAAAAGGTAATATCCATAAATCAATATTTTCAAAATTCAGGTCAAAGTAATAGAGTGTATCCGTCGTTAGAGTTTGATTAATTCCAGGGGTATTGATGTATCCATTAAAGGCCACATTTTGACCCGCTCGCCCAGAACTGTTAAAATAGTCAGGGTATAGTGTAGAATCAGTGAAAACAGAAATTTGAGTGTCAAACCTATTTTTTAACGAATTAAAGGTGGAAATCAACGATAAATCGCCCACCACTTGGTTGTTTAAAGAAAAACTATTGATAGTCAAATATCCTTGAACACTTGGCGATTTTTGAAGAGTTCGCGTAGAGAATTGACCATCCATGACCCCGTCAATATCTTGTTTTACGTTCAATAATTCAGCCAGACGATCTAGTTGAATTTGATCAACAATAAATTGTATAGAATCCTCTGGCGAATCACTGTAGACTCCACGAATATCTAAAAGCTCATCATTGTTATGCATACTAACCTGATTAAATGCTACACTAAGCTCACGATCTACATTGATGGCTATATCGCCTAAATTACTCCAAATGTATGAACCAGACCCTAGTTCCAATGCATCAAATACGATGTTATGTTGACTTTCTGCGGCAAAAATATCTCCACTGGACTCCAAAAAAGCCCCAGAGGGTAATGAACCGATACGTTGATTAAACCGAATACTATCCGCCTGCATAGATACCTGCCATTGTACATCGCCCAGTTCTAGATCTGACGTTTGGATGGCTTTGACATTGGTACGGGATTCCACTACTGAAAAATTCAAACTGGTTGAATCATACCTAAAACTTGCCGTTAATTGTGAGTTTAAACTATCTATCTGTATGGTATTCCACTGGAAATCGGAATCAGAAATATCCACATTCATAAGGATTCGATCCCTATTTGCATCTAAACGCCCATTGACTACCATAAAACTCTTTTGAATGGGATTATTAGCCCAAATAGCCTGCACTAATTCGTTGTCCTTAAGAGCAAACTCCCACTCTAACTGTGTCTGATAGGACACGCCATTAGCAAGACTAGATTTAGTCCCACTTGATTCTTTAAAGGCTATTGACGGAGTTTGAGGCAGTTCGTTGAAACGAAGTCTATTCCATTCTCTGTTTAAGTAGTCAGACCAATGATAGTACAGAAAGGTCATACTTGATGGATTAAGTGCTCCTACTACCTGAAAATCTAATGGAGAGGAAGTCACTCGTAATTGCTGACGTTGGGGTGATTCAGCAATGTAATCGATAAAAAACTGCCTATCTAACCACGTTGTATCCTGGGTAATGATAGATGGTATATCTGCACTTAACACCCCTTCTGAGAGTTTATTATTTTCAAAAATAGCGTTAAAGATGCCGCTAATTTTTGGAATCGAACTAGTATGATCCGATAGATAGCGACTTAGCGCTGCTCTATCAGTTTTTTTATGGGCCTCGTTCGGGTTCAGTTGAGAATTCTGGTTCATTTGTGAACTAGCTAATGCATCCTGAGGTTTAGAATAAAGGAGTACACTATCCATTTGAAAGCTACTCTCTATCTCCATCACAGACAACCCGTAACGTCCCCATCCTTCCCAGCTGAGCTTCCCGAACTCTGAGTCAAATCCTGCTGAAATAGTGTAGGGCTGAACGCGCTGCAAATAAGCGCCGGTACCTACTTCTACGCGCCCTATTTGTGCGGTATCCGGTGCTATATTTAGTACCACATTATCATATTCTAGCTCACCAATATTCACCTTTGGGAGTTGAAGGCTTAGATTATATTCAGGTCTAAATTCCGCTGAATTGACTTGATGCACGTCAACAGTGCCGCTAATAGTTACTTGCTCCTTTGGTAACACATCAACTAACCAATCACTTAGTACAAATTGATTAAAATTAGCTGATGCTTTTAAAGATGGAATAAATGAAGAGTAAGTGGAGTTAGATTTTTTTTGTCTACGAATATCAATAGTCAGGTCAATTTCTGAAACTGGATCAGGATTTATTTGCTGGTTCGTTATAGTACGTAGATCTATTCTTTGCTTTTCGCCGGTATCTTCGAATGAAAAATACATCTGTCTAGAAGCCAAATTTTCAGTAGCCAAAAAAGAATGATGCCTGGCTATCGAGGCTAATATTTCTGGATCCCATTCCAATACATCTCCCTCTAAGAACCATCTATCACCGCTTTTATTTCCTTCCAATACTAGCCTCCCTTGTCTGGATATTGCCTGCAGGTTTTCGATTCTAATATCTTCTTTATCGAACGATATGGTTCCTAATAATTCCGTGATAACTAAGCCATATTTATCCATTGTTTCTAATGCCGTGCTTGGTAGTATAAGAGGAGCTAAGCCATTATAAAATGTGGAATCGATTTTAACCGATTGTAGCGCTAACTGGTACGTAGATCCAGACTGCTTTAGTTCAGCTTCAGAGGAAAATTCAGAAGTTGTTAAGATGAGATTTTCAGCTATCCAGGATATAGGAGATCCTGTAAAGCGCCCACTAAAATTGATCTCATCTTGCCAATTAGGTAGGGTTAATTCAGAACGAACCTCAGGAATGTCTATACGAACATCCACTCCTCTCTTTTGAATTCCCAGGGTCGCACCACCACCTCTGAAAACAAGCTCTTTTTGAGAAGATAAATTGGCACGATCTTTATCGGAATGACCCAGAAAATCCAGTCCCTTACCGCTCGACTTTACTTTAATGGAATCGATGTCCACAATCAACTCGGTTATAAGAAGATCTAAGCCACGGTTAAATTCCGATGAAACTGAATCAACAAGTTCATTATGAGCCTTATCAGTAGGCATAGATCCGCCAATACGTGCGCTAACGCCTTTTGCATGTAGAAATGGGAATTCCACCTGACCTTTGGCCAAAGCTGTCACCTTCCAAGCATACGATAAATCGCTAATAATCAACGATTCTAGTCCTACTACACTATCCTCAATGATTATATTTAGCTGGTTCATGTGCGAGTTAAACGGGAAAAAACCGGTAGAATGTTCAAAGTCTAATTGATACGGTATATCCTCGGGGAGCAATATCGAATTGATTAACCACTTTTTGGGGGCATCGAATTGAAAAGACGCCAACACTAGCACGAATATGGCTATTAAGACACTAAACCCACCTATAAGGTTTCGCCAGAACAGTGAGGGAGTATGTTGTTCTGAACTATGCATGGATTATGAAAACATGTCAATGGTTTGCTTCCAAATATCAGTTAACCGATCCTCTTCTTCTACCGTGTAGGCAACTGGCGCTTCAATATTTTGAAGAAGAACCAATCGAATATGTGACTGTTGTACTTTTTTATCTCGTCTCATTTGCTTAATAAGATCGGGGATTACCGATCTAAGAGAAGCTAAACTAAAGTCATAACGAGGTGCATATTGTAGGATTAGATTTGGGTCAAGCTGTGCACCTAGAAATTCGTTAGAAGCTAAAATAGCCGCGTACATGCCAGCAAATACCGCCTCTCCATGACTAAAAGTGCCATAATCTGCAATATTTTCAATCGCATGGCCAAAGGTGTGACCAAAATTCAAATACTCTCTTCTACCCTTTTCTAATGCATCCTCTGCCACTATTTCTGTTTTAATTTGAGCACTACGATGAATTACCTCAACCCATTTTGACGGTTCATAATCCAGATTATGATCAAAAAGTGCTTCTAAACTGGTGAAAATTCCTTGATCCTGAATGCAGGCATACTTAAGAATTTCACTTAGTCCGTTGGTCCATTCTTTTTTATCGAGAGTTGATAGGAAATGAGTGTCAGCAAAAACCCCTACTGGTTGGTAAAAAGATCCTATCACGTTTTTACCAGTTGAATGATTAATCCCTGTTTTACCGCCTATGGAACTGTCAACCATAGCTAATAAGGTGGTTGGTATATGAAATAAAGGTAAACCTCGTAACGTACTTGCGGCTACAAATCCACCCAAATCTCCAACAACACCCCCACCAATAACGATAACGGGGGTATTACGCTCGATCGGCTGCTCTAATATCCAGTGCAACAAACTACCAAATTGACTGAGATTTTTACTTTTTTCACCAGAAGGAACAATGTAACTCGAAAGATACCTAAAGGTTTTTGCCAAGCTACTCTCAATCCAATCGCGATGATAATGATGCACTTGTTCGTCCACAATGACTAGGGCTCTCTCAGAAACTATTGGTCCCAAAAAATACTCCGATACCTTTTCCAACTCATTGTGCACAAGCTTTATGGTATAGGTTGATTCATTGATAATTCGAAGAGTGGTAGATCTGATGTCCATAAACTATGTTGACTGAAACTGAGATACTTGATCGAAAATCTTACTAGCCACCTGATAGGGTGACCAGTCGGATTCTACCGGTTGCGTGATATGTGCTTGCTCGTACAATGGTAAACGATTTAAATATACGTTTTTTATACGTTTTTTTACTATTTCCGGATTTCTTGACTCAGCCCATTCCCGAGCAATTAAAGGGCGCTTTTTATTCGCGATTAACCGTTTAAAAATGAGCTCAAAGTCGGGACGAATAAATACGAGAATAGATTGCTCCTTGATCCTATTCAAAATCTCTTGATTCTGTAAAGCCCCCCCACCTAAAGAAATAATTTTCGGGGATTCATGTATCACTTGTATAACTGTCTTACGCTCTACACGCCTAAAATAATCTTCACCATGCACTTTGAATATTTCGGGAATCGATGCCCCTTCTCGACGCTCTATTTCGGCATCGAGATCAACATAGTCGGAATGAATTATAGCCCCCATAGCCTTGGCCGTTGCAGTTTTTCCACTTGCCATAAAACCACATAATACGATAGGATGTGTGAATTTACTCATAATTCAATTCTTTCAGCGTTTATACCTTATAATATAAGGGTTTATCAACTATTTTATGCGTCTCTCGGTTCTATAGGTTGCACCATGACTACGTGCTCTTTTTGAACAATTACCGCACCTGGAGCTGAATTTTTAGCTTTTCTGACATACTTTTTTGGGGTAAAAATAACAGGAACCCATTCAGATCCTTTCGCCTTTGACTGATGAGCTGCAAAAGAGGCTGCTATTTCAATGACGGATTTATCAGGCATTTTTTGCTGAGCCCGTATGATAACATGAGAGCCCGAGACAGATTTTGCATGTAACCAAATATCGTCCTTATGGGCCAAACTAAGCATTTTGTCATTAGATCGTGCGTTTTTTCCAATCCAAATTGAAAATCCAGACACCGTACATTCGTGATAGGGCTTGGACATCGTCTGAGTAGAATTTTGTTTTTTTGAATGGGTATTCGACCGGGCTACTCTAGCCTTTGTACCAATGCTATGATTACTGGTTAAGCCATGTCCGGGTTCATTATTCAGCAATCCTTTTTCAACCATGTCTTTGCGCCAATTATTCAAATCTTTGATGTCGTTTATAATGCGTAACGATTCCTTCCCGACCAGCAATGCTTCTAATCGCTGCTTAAGTAGTGGTAATTGTTGCTTTACCGCCTCCATACTGCGTTTAGCATTACTGGCTTTTTTATAGTAGCGCTGCGCATTGTCCACAAAACTTCGTTCTATATCTAGCTTAATTTTGGCTTCTTCATTATTTCTAAAATAATTTTGTACGGTCAACATTTCAGATTCTGGCTTTGCTCTATGGGCCATAGTCATTAAAATATGTCCATATTCCTCCCAAATGATTGCTTTTTCTTGATTTTGAACAGCTTTTTCTAGTTGATTTACATTCACCTGAGTCCGCTTTGTTGCTTTGTCTAATTCTTTTAAACTCGCAGCCATCAGTTGCTTATATCTTCGCTCGCGTTGTATACTGGAGGTATGTCGAAATAGCAAATCGGATATACTAGAAAAAGTTTCTCTGGAACTTTTAGGTAAATAAGCCTCAGGAAATAGCGTTCTAGAGCCATCATCTAACAGCCTAAACTCTGCATGTTCGGTTAGTTGATGATGACATTCTTCTATAAAAAGGTGGATTTCTTTGAGCTCAGAAGCTTGAGAGAGGTATAAATCGATAAGTGATTCTAAATGAGTTCTTTCTATGCTGGGATGCAGTGTACAGAGCTTCTTCTTGAGGACTTTTGGATCAGAATCTATTCTTACGGCATTATCACTCTTGATAAGCGCATCATTTAGGGTGGACTTTTTTATAGCCTCTGCCACTGCACTGAATAACTTTGTATCGCTGCTAGACAATGTATTTTCTTTCATTGCCCATTTCCATCTTTTTTCTGCACCCTTCAAATTTGGATGGCAGGTCTTGAAAGAATCACACAGCTGACCTTCTACCTCCAAATACAAATTTGCCCGTGATCCAAATACTTCAAACCAAATGGTTGCACCGCCTGAAAAACGTATACCTAGATACCTTTCTTGAGTCAATGAGAGTATTTCTTGCACTTTTTGACCATATAGCTCAGGAAAAAAGTTAATTACGTTTTTTTTCTTAACTGAATTCCAGCTGCGTACATACATATAAGGGGTTGGTGGGACTGCATGAAATCGAATACAGTGCTCTCCTATGTAAAGCTCAACAATGTTTTTTTGGGGAGAAATTATACGATGTAAAGTTTCTGACCTTAATTTGACGTTCAGCTCTTTATTTAAATATATTAATTCGTAATAATTCACGGGAGTAATTGCAGTGCTTTTTTTGATAAATAGGATACATCTATTGTTATAATGGAATTATCCAAGTAGTAAATGAATAGTACACCAAAGGTATAGGAACAAAAATTAAACCGAATGAACTACCCTATCTTCCTTTCCATCGTTAACACTATCCAATCGGATGTTGAAAGTAAACATATCCAAATGGAAAGCTTTAGAACATGGCAAGATAATACAATATTTGCAACTGGATTAGAACTGAACATTAACCTGGAAAGAAATACTCGCTATCTAAAAAAACTATCTATAAACTTTGATTGGGACCAATATCGTGAATTCATACTCGCTGATCAGTTGAATGGACTTGACAGCCATCCATTACTTGATGTTGATGGATTAAAACAAGCCAAAACTAAGCCAACTATTGATGTTGAACTTATGTGGATTCTGAATCCTGAGCACTGCCAACCCAACTTTAAGGAAAAAAAGGGCAATTACAGAACGGACTTTGCAAGTCACTGGATGGATTTAATTTCTAAACGAATTCATGCTAATTTTGGCCCTCAAAATAATGTCACACGCTGGCATGTAGAAATTGAGGGGGATAGCGAAGGAAAATACTTATCTAATATCCAACTCATTTCTTATTTCCAGTTCGATTTAAGTAAAACAAAAAATATGCAAGACCTACAGATTTTTGTTCAAAAGAGCCTTAAATCCTTACTAGTACGCAGTAGCAGAGTTGTAAAGATTTCAGAAGCATTGATAGAGCATTCGATTAATTCAGTTACGGATTAACCTTGCTTTAGCAATGATTATGTGGCACTAACCTCGTCAAAGTACTTTGTGTCAATGTTATTTTTTAATACTGTATGTACTTCAATGGCAGTGTTGTTAGCTACATACTTTATGTTATGCAAAATAAAATCGCTCGCATAAAAAAGGCCTCTTATAAGAGGCCTTAAAAATCATTTTTTCTTCTTGTGACGATTCTTGCGTAATCGTTTTTTTCGCTTGTGCTTAGCTATTTTGGCGCGTTTTCTTTTTTTACCACTTGGCATACTTGGTATCCTGTAAACTATTTACGTTAATTTTCAGACTTAAAATATAATGATTTATTCTAGTAAAGCCTATTTGAATTCTAAAATAATTCAAATTTACATGGAAAGTGTTTTATTTACTGACTCTTTAAAATCTTTTGAGATTTTCAAAATAGGGGCATACTGTTCAGGTACAATAACCTCTTCGTTCGTTTTTGGATTTCTCGCTACTCTTTGAGCACGCTTTACAACTTTAAAGCTACCAAAACCTCGAAGTTCAATATGTTCTCCTCTTTTCATGGCATCGATAACTGTTTCCATAAAGCCGTTTACCACCGCTTCTGTTTCTACTTTAGTTAATCCAACCGACGAGGATATGATATCTACTATGTCTGACTTTGTCATAATAAGCCTTTTATTTTAATAACTTAGGTAAATTTCTATCTATTGAACGACAGTTCTTTATTAAATCGTTCATTCTCTAAAAATTAATCCTCCCATCTCATTATTAATTAATCTCACGTATACTTTCCAAAATCTTTATTACTTTGATTGGTATGTTTCAACAATAAATAACCAATAATCACCACATCTACTAGCACATGGAAACTTTTGAGAATATAGTTGGCACGTTAAATGATTTGGTTTGGAGCACTCCATCCTTCTTCCCCTTCATGGTTGCCGTACTACTCAGTTTTGGAATTTTTATCACCCTTCGATTAGGCTTTGTTCAAATAAG
Source organism: uncultured Balneolaceae bacterium (assembly GCA_938091655.1). Lineage (GTDB taxonomy): Bacteria > Bacteroidota > Rhodothermia > Balneolales > Balneolaceae > UBA1275. Next base: position 34,467 of record CALKOA010000041.1, read on the forward strand.
ACATTTTAAGCATGGGATTTTAACCGTAATGGGAAAATTTGACCATCCTGATGCAATCGGGGACGTCAACCATTTTCAAGCATTGACTACAGCCTTATCAGCTACTGTGGGGATTGGTAATATTGCAGGTGTTGCCATTGCCATACATTATGGTGGTCCAGGAGCACTGTTCTGGATGTGGGTTACAGCTTTTTTTGGTATGGCAGTTAAATATACTGAGTGTACTCTGGCCGTGAAATACAGAATACAAAATAGTGATGGGTCGGTCTCTGGTGGTCCTATGTATTACATTGAGAAAGGTCTAGGTGAACAGTGGAAGTGGTTAGCCGTCTTCTTTGCTGCTATGGCCGTTATATGTTCTTTCTTAACTGGAAATGCCGTACAAGCAAATACCGTAGCTGACACTATGAAAGCCACCTTTCTTATCCCAGGATGGATTACTGGGCTAGCAACAGCCTCTGTTGTTGGATTCGTTATAGTTGGTGGAATCAAACGTATTGGTCGAGTAACCGCAAGTTTAATGCCCGTAATGGCAATCATATATGTACTTGGTGCACTCATTATTTTATTATTGAATGTGGAAAAAGTACTACCAGCATTCGGAACAATCATTGAATATGCCTTTACACCTAAGGCAGGTGCTTTTGGAATTGGTTCGGGCTTGTTCTTAACTACCTTAGTGTGGGGTATTAAAAGAGGTTTATTTTCAAATGAGGCGGGTCAGGGGTCTGCACCCATTGCTCATGGCGCTGCAAAAACTAAAGAACCCGTTCGTGAGGGAGTTGTTGCCCTTTTAGAGCCATTTATTGATACTCTTGTAGTTTGTACCATGACCGGTTTAGTCATTGTAAGTACTGGAGTATGGGAGCAAAAACACCCGACAGTTTTTACCACAAACGCCTTAGAAGCTAGCTTTGAAATAGAAGACGAAAGTACCATTTTAACCATATCAAACGGTGTACCTGTCAATGGTGATATTCTTCGGAATGACTATTCATATGGAGAATTTTACACAGATAAAGACAGAGAAAAACTATTTAATGGCCAAATTATTGTCTTAGAAGACGGATCTGTAGCCATTCAAACATTGACCGGTGAAAACTTAGGTGAACTTCAGACCAGTATTGTTGAGAATGGAGCACCATTAACCGCATTAGCTTTTGAGAAAGGTCTTTCCCCCCTATTTGCTGGTGGTAAATATATCGTTACCATTTGTGTGATTTTGTTTGGAGTCTCCACCGCTATTAGTTGGAGTTATTACGGGGACCGATCTATTCAGTACTTAGCTGGTGATTCTTCCATCATTTATTATAAAATGGTGTATTTAGTCATGCACTTCTTAGGAGCTATATTAGCCCTTGAAACGGTTTGGGCTATTGGAGACATTGCATTGGGACTTATGACATTCCCGAATATAATCGCCTTATTTGCCCTTTCTGGTGTAGTTGCAAAAGCAACAAAAACCTATTTTGATTCCTATAAAGCAAACCAAGGCACGGAATGATATGCCTCAAAACAAGTATCTGCAGGTCATTGAACACCCCCTAGTCCATCTCTATATAACCAAACTCAGAGATCAACACTCAGGCGTTCAAGCGTTCAGAGAAGCAATGGATAGATTGGGGGGTATTTTAGGATATCATGCACTCTCACATGTGAGTACCAAAGACGTACAGGTTCAAACACCCCTGGAACGTACATCGGGGGTGGAGTTGGCTAAAACCGTTCATGTAGTTCCCATACTTCGAGCAGGCTTAAGTTTGGTTCAAGGAATCCTGCATTTCGTGCCCAATGCCAAAGTGGGCCATATTGGTGTGTACCGTGATCACCAATCACATGAGCCCATTAACTACTACGACAATTTACCTGAAGGACTGGATAAAGGGACATGTATCGTAGTTGATCCTATGCTTGCCACAGGCGGCAGTGCATCCCATGCTATTAGCTACTTAAAAGAAAACGGAGCAAATGATATCGTTTTCACTTGTGTAATTGCAGCACCGGAAGGTGTTGAGAGGGTGCATAACACTCATCCCGATGTCCCTATTATTACCACCTACCTCGATCGTGAATTGAACGAGCAGGCGTACATACTTCCTGGACTCGGTGATGCAGGAGACCGGTACTTTGGTACTACTCCTTCGTAACTATTTGTTATGAAAGAACTGCATCTTACACATATCGCATTCATTTTCTGTACCGCCTTTAGTGTTACACTATTGTCTTGTCAGGATTTATCCGAATTTGATACCCAACAGATTGATCAGGTCTTACAAGCCGATAAAATCGGTTCTTCTGAAAGCTGGGGTTTCCGTCTAAATCTAATGGATGAGGGTCGAAAAGTACTCGATTTAGAAGCTAGTTATGCAAAATTTGTGGAGAATAATGAGGAAAGCTTTACTGAAATATCAGGTCCTATTTTAATTACTATTTATGACGAAGCAACAGGCGAATTACAGAGCACCATAACCTGTGATAGTGCTCTTTATAGGTCGTCTGTTGGAGTATTTGAAATGTATTTCAAGGTTGAAATTAACACAACGGAGGAAAAAATCTTGAGATCTGACTATCTAAAATGGCAGCGTTTTCAGGATCGAATGAGCACTCCCCTATTTGTAACCTTTATTGCTCCTCCGGATAGTATTTCTGCTTTAGGTTTTGAAGGAAATACAGATTTAAGTGAGTATACTTTAAACGAAGGGGGTGGTACTGTTGTCATCGATTAAATGTGCCTATAGCCGAATAAAAAATTGTTGGGCGCCTGCAGCGAATAGTCAAATGAGTTTATTCTTATTACTGGGTGGTATTGGGGCGTTATTTAGCATCGTTAGCAGTCCATTGCAGGCTCAAAATGTTGTCGAATTGTTACGTTTCGAATCAGCCGAACGAACCATATACGAACAAGAGCCTGTTCAACGCTTAATTCAAGCACGTCTCACCGTAGATGGGTTAGCCATGGTATGTGATACTGCGTATCGGTACTTAGATCGCAGTGAACTACTAGCGATTGGTAACCTTCAAATTGAAACAGAGAATGCCATTATTTGGACCGATTCTCTCCGCTATTTTAGTAAAAACGAACGTAGCCTCTTAAGAGGCAGGGTGATTATTGAACAGGAGAATACTCGTCTATTTGGCAGATCGGTAGATTACAATTTCGAAGAAAAAATTGCTTATTTCACCAATGGTATAAGGCTTGAAGATAGCACAGGAGTACTCACGGCTAACAGAGGAACATATTTTGAAGAACAAGATAGTGCCCTCTTTATTGAGCATGTACAACTGCTTAGCGAGGAAGAATATGCGGAGAGTGACTTCATGACCCTCGCACGTACGACAAAAAGGAGTTACCTATCCGGTAATGTACTCATCGATAATCTTAGCGATCAGCAACGAATTCGGGCCGATTCAATCTACGCAGACTCCACAGGCTTCCGTCAACTCATTGGAAATGCCGTTATACGTACGATTGACTCTGCAGCTAATGATACTTCAGATGAACTAACGCCAGATAGTAACACTCCAAATGAATCAAATCCAGATATTGACACTCCAGATGATCCAAATCCAAAAAGCAATACCAATATCGAATCTGATACAACCTTTGTATTTGCCCCCATCATTAACGTGTACGACAAAGATAGCACTTTCACATTTCAAAGTGACTCACTGAGTCAAAGCTGGAGTACTAACTTTTCTACCCGTTCGGACAGTTTACAATACGATTCCGAGCTCGAAGAATTCACCTTAACAGGCCAACCCATAGCCTGGTATGATAATACCGAACTAAATGCAAAAACCATTATTGCGCAAACTGATAGTAATGAACTAAGCCTATTATACCTACTTAATGATGCCTTTGTTACTGTTAGAGCAGAGGAATCGGGCCGTTTTAATCAACTAAAAGCCGATACGATAATAACTCGGTTTAAAGATGGTCGACTTAATACTATGACCTTAGAGCCTAATGTGACCATTCTTTATTTTACCCAAAATCAAGAAAATGAAAACGATGGGGCAATTGAACTAAACACTCCTCTGGCGAATATACGTTTTGTAGAGGATGATATCGACGAATTAACTGCTGCTGCTTCTCAAGGCTTTGTTTTTGAAGAAGACAGTAGCCTTTCTTTACGGAGACTGGAAGGTTTTCGTTGGAGTCCGAACAATCGTCCAAGTAAACCTACTATTGATTTGGAGTATCGTTTTGATGCCGTGCCAACTAAACCCGAATTTATTCTACCCCTTCGATTCCAACAGTATGTAAAGGATAAGAAAAGTGTTAATTTTAATCCAAAATAATCAATCGATACGATGACGGATATGTTAAAAAATACCCCCTATTTATTACTCTTAAGCATCTTTATGATGCTTGGTTTTTATGGGTGCAGTAACACCCCCGAAACATCTAAAGATAAAGTGGCTAATGAGACTAAGAACTCTTTAGAACCAAAAATAATGGTTGAATCTATCTCGGATTGGGTCGTATTGTTTGATTCGCAAACCCACTCAACTATGGATGCTTGGACTGGGTTTAATCAGGAAGTTATTCCGGAAAAATGGGAAATTATCGATGGAATACTCACTGTTTCAAAACAAGGAGATGCGGTTGAAAAAAATACGGGATTTGGTCAATCCATTGCGAGTAGAGACCTCTTCGAAAACTTTGAATTAGAAGTCCATTACAGAATGTCACCTGGTGGAAATAGCGGTATCATGTATCATGTAATCCAAGGGAGTGACTACGAAGATGACTATGAAACCGGACCTGAATATCAATTATTGGACAATGAATTAGCTCCCTCTGAATCACTTCCTCATCGCCAAGTAGCCTCTTTGTATGATATGTATGCTCCTAATTCATCACCATACCTACCTGCAGGGCAATGGAATATAGCAGGAATAAGAGTGCTTGATAACGAAGTCGAACACTGGTTAAACGGAGAATTAGTTCTCCAATATAATCTCAGAAGCGCCGATTTTCTCCAACGCAAACAGGAAAGCAAGTGGAATGACGATGCTGATTGGGCCAAAGCAGGAATTGGACACATTTCCCTGCAGGATCATGGGGATAAAGTCGAATTCAAGCGGGTTGCAGTTCGTCGGATAAAATAAACAGTGCCATGGGCCCAAACATTCGAACAAAGCTCGTTCAAACCCGTGTAACGACTATTTGCTAATTTAAAAAGAACGCACAGGTTGTTGTTGACTAAGGCAATGAAAGGCCCCAAGTCCCCAAACCAATTCACGTGCATTTACTCCTCGTACCACTTTATTAGCAAAACACTCCTGTAAAATACCTATAGCTTGTTCATCATTAGGATCGTCAAAGACTGGAACCCAAACAGAATCATTGCTAATATAAAAGTTTGCATAGGAAGCAGGTAATCGTTGCCCTTCATGCACAACCGGAGAAGGCATTGGAAGCGCAACAAGTTCGGGTTTAGAACCATCGGCAAAGTAGAAGCCATGTAGGCGTTCCCAATTTTCTTGTAATGCCTGATAGTTTTCATCTTTACTATTATTCTCTACAGCACTAACAATGGTATTGGGTGAGACAAATCTTGTCATATCGTCAATATGACCGTCTGTATCGTCCCCTACAATACCATCACCTAGCCACCAAATTTCCTTGGCGCCATAAAAACGTTCCAAGTATCCCTCAATCTGCGATTGATTTAGATTGGGATTACGGTTTGGGTTCAGCAAACATGCCTTGGTTGTCATTATAACTCCCTGGCCGTTGGTTTCTATTGCACCCCCTTCCATTACAATACCTGGTCGGATACTAGGTATGGCTAAAAAATTCGCTACCTGCGCTGGAATTGCATTATCTAGGTCAAAAGGGGGATATTTTTGGCCCCATGCATTGTATTCCCAATCCAGCAGTATTACCGAGTCAACTTCCTGATCTCGCACCAAGAAACAAGGCCCATGATCGCGACACCAAGCATCGTTGGTTGGGAATTGATGCAACTCTAGACTGCTTACATCCCCTCCTTTCTGCTTAATTAATTCGTGAACATATTCAGCCATTTTAATGGTATTAACATTAATGTGAACTCGTTCTTCATGGGTCAGACCTGCGGCGAATTCTGCATAAATGGGAATAATCCGGTCCAACATTCCCGGCCAAGTATTGGGATTGTGTGGCCAACTTAACCACGTTGCCTCATGAGCTTCAAATTCTCCTGGGAAGCGATATCCCATCTCAGTGACATTAACCCGAGATGTATCTACGTGGTTTAATGAGTACACATTTGAAGAGGCTTTAGTCGGTATTTGATCGGCGCCTGCTGAATGTCGGTCTTCGTTCAATTCAGGATTCATCGTCTAAAAACCGCTTAGTAATGGGGTGATAACTGTCAATTCTTCGGTCTCTTAGAAATGGCCAATGAATTCGGTAGGCATCCGATTGGCTATAATTAATCGGTTGAATCAAAATCTCTTCTTTGCCTTCAGAGGCTTGACAAAGCACCTTGCCAAAGGCATTGCATGCAAATGATTGTCCCCAGAATTGCATGTCACCTTCTACCCCAACTCGGTTAACTGAAAGTATAGGAATTCCATTAGCTACAGCATGAGAACGCTGTATGGTATGCCAAGCTTGATGCTGCTCATCGTTGGTCGCAGGATCTTGTGATTGAGCCCATCCTATGGCAGTCGGGTACACCAATACATCAGCCCCTTTTAACGCTGTTAATCTAGCCGCTTCTGGATACCATTGGTCCCAACAAATAAGCACTCCTATTCTGCCAAATCGTGTGGGGAAAACCTTGTAACCAAGATCTCCCGGAGTAAAATAAAATTTCTCGTAATAGCCAGGATCGTCTGGTATGTGCATTTTTCTGTACATTCCAACCATCTCACCATCGGCATCGATAACAACCGCGGTATTGTGGTAGAGTCCTTGAGCCCGTTTTTCGAACAGCGAGGCCACTATAACCACCCCTAGTTCTTTTGCTAGTTCAGAAAAGGTTCGAGTCGATGTCCCAGGTATCGTTTCTGCTAAGCCAAAATGATCATAATCTTCCGTAAAGCAGAAATATTGTGAGGCAAATAACTCTTGCAGAACCATCACTTGTGCTCCCTGTTCTGCTGCCATTCGAATCTTGGTAACCGCTTTTTCCCGGTTTTCATCTGGATCGGTACCACAGCTCATTTGGATGAGCGCAAAAGTGACTTCTCGGATTTGCTCTGAATAGGTAGAGTGACTCATAGACATAGAATTAAACTCTGGATCATAGAAAATTATTCATAGAATTTACGGAGAACCAAATCCTGGATAAATACCTTGAATGCGTTCGAGTAAATATTTTTTTATAGGTTTGTTCCCTGCGATTATTTGCTTTCCGGAGAGCCACTGATCTCCGCCTTCCCAATCGCAAATATATCCCCCTGCTTCTTGAACAATGAACGCACCGGCTGCTACATCCCATGCATGTAAGCCTTCTTCAAAAAAACCTTCAACCCAACCAGCGGCAACCGCACATAAATCATACGAAGCTGCCCCCGCTCTTCGAACACCATGAGTTTCTTGGAATAGTACCTTAAGCAATGTTAAAAATGAATGAACCCGTGAGAATTCTGTATAGGGAAAGCCTGTAGCTATGAGAGAGTCTTCGGGCTGTGTACAAGGGCTGACTGAAAGTACAGAGCCATCCAAATAAGCCCCTTGTCCTTTTGTAGCATAGAAACATTGTTTATGCGCCAACTCATAGACTAACCCGAGCACCAATTCCGTTCGGTCCCAAAGAGCAATGGAAACACAATAAGGCGCAAAACCATGCGAAAAATTGGTCGTGCCATCGATGGGATCTATAATCCAAATTCGTTGATCTAGTTCCTCTGGTCGGGCATGATTTTCCTCGGCCCAAATCACATCATCCGGAAATAATTCACTCAACCGATTAACTATGAACTCTTCAGAGGCAAGATCCGCGGTGGTTACTAAGTCATTTTTAGCTTTACGCTCGATTTTAAACTGGTTATCGGCTCTAATCTTGTGAATGATATCATCCAATTCGGGCAATAGTGCTTTAATGGCATTGAGTTCTGTTTCGTAGCTTTTTTCAGGTAAACTTTTCATCGATATGACTGGTTAAGAGGTAGTATTTGAGGCTATAGAATGAGCTCAAAGCCCCTTTTAGCCCGGTATCTCGCCTCTTTTTCGCCTCTTTGACTGGGGGCCATAAGCTTACAAGCTCCACCACAATTTAGGGTTTCTTCTTTAAACTAAGCGTTTTTTTAAAGATATTTAGCGTACTTTTTATTCTTCCCAGTAACCCTACTTATTTTTATGAAAATCCCCATTGCAAGCGACCATGCAGGATATGCAGCAAAATGTGTTGTGCTGCAAATATTAAAGGATCTTCGGGTAGATGTAGACGACCTAGGCACTCATAGTGAAGATTCCGTAGATTACCCAGAATATGCCGTGCAAGTTGCACAAAGAATTGATCAAGGCGATGCCGAATTAGGCATTCTTATTTGTGGCAGTGGTCAAGGAGTCTGTATGACCGCCAATAAGTATAGCGGCGTAAGAGCCGCATTGGTCCAAGATGCGCAAACCGCTGCCCTGACTCGACAGCACAATAACTCTAACATATTATGTCTGCCAGGACGAAGTTTAGAACACGAACCTGAATTACTTAAAAATATTCTAAAAAGCTGGTTAGAAACACCGTTTGAAGGTGGTCGCCATGAACGTCGCGTCCAGAAAATCTCTAGCCTAACCTCATCACACTCATAAATTATTAGCTATATCTATGAATAGTATTCAATCTCAAGACTCCGCTATTTTTGATTTGTTACAAAAAGAAACTACTCGCCAAAATGATAATCTAGAGCTTATTGCTTCTGAAAATTTTGCCTCTAAAGCAGTTATGGAGGCAAATGGAAGTGTTCTAACCAACAAATATGCAGAAGGGTATCCTGGAAAACGATACTATGGTGGGTGTGAGTTTGCCGATGTTATCGAAGACTTGGCAAGAGATCGAGCTAAAAAATTATACGGTGCTGACTGGGTGAATGTACAACCTCATTCTGGAGCTTCGGCGAATGCGGCGGTGTACTTAGCGCTTATGAAGCCAGGTGAGACCTTACTCGGGTTTGATTTAGCTCACGGGGGACATTTAACCCATGGTTCACCAGTAAATTTTTCAGGAATATATTTTAAACCCGAGTTTTATGGGGTAGATGAACATACTGGACTTTTGGATTATGACAAAATCCGAGACAAGGCAAAAAAGGTTCAACCCAAGCTCATTTCCATTGGAGCCTCTGCCTACTCTAGAGATTATGATTATGAAACATTTCGTGCAATAGCGGATGAAGTAGGTGCTTTACTCTGGATGGATATGGCCCACACTGCTGGACTTATTGCGACGGGTAACCTAAACGACCCCCTTCCTCATGCCCATGTAGCTACCACTACCACCCATAAAACACTGAGGGGACCTCGGGGTGGAATGATTTTAGTGGGTAAGGATGGCCCTAATACGCTAGGCGTCGTAGCGGCTAAATCTGGAAGAACAAAAAATTGGTCAGAACTATTTGATTCTGCTGTATTCCCTGGTACACAAGGCGGACCTCTTATGCATGTGGTTGCAGCAAAAGCCGTCGCCTACCAGGAAGCGCTTAAACCCGATTTCAAACAATATCAAACCCAGGTTCAAGCCAATGCTAAAGCGCTAGCAAACCGATTTTTAGAGCTAGGATATACTATTGTAAGTGGCGGAACGGATAATCACCTCATCTTAATTGATTTACGGAATAAAAATGTAACGGGTAAGGTAGCCGAAGAAGCGCTCGGTTTAGCAGCCATCACCGTGAACAAGAATATGGTTCCTTTTGATACCGAAAGTCCTTTTGTAACCTCTGGAATACGAATAGGAACCCCCGCTATGACCACCCGAGGATTCAAGGAAAGTGAGTTCATTGAGATCGCAAACCTGATCGATCAAGTAATACAACATCCAGAAAGTGAATCGACTCACAAAACGGTGGCTGATCGAGTTAAAGAGATGTGTGATCAATACCCGCTCTATTAATATAACAGATAACAGAGGCCCACTTTGAAGGAACGCCAAATCATGAAAGGCACTCCTCCGAAGGCTCAACAGCCTAAGGATCGTACGGATCAGATGTCTTTTTTGGAGCATTTGGAAGAGCTTCGCTGGCGCTTGATTAAGGGTATGGTCGGAGTTGTAATTGGTGTAGTCGGAGCCTTTATTTTTTCTGATTTCATCATAGATACCCTGCTTCTTGGCCCTACTAGAGCGTCATTTTTCATGTATGATATCATTCGTGTAGATGCGATTGATCTCACACTTCAATCCAGGAAATTACCTGGGCAGTTCTTCACCTATTGGGGTATGTTATTTATTTCTGGATTCATCATTGGCTCCCCCTTGTTTTTTTATCAAATATGGGCTTTTATTGCGCCTGCTTTAGAGAAACAAGAACGTTGGAAAACTATTTTAACCGCTTTTTTCATTACTTTCTTTTTTGGCGTTGGAATCGCATTTGGCTATCTCATCTTGGTCCCCTTTGCTTTACAATTTTTTGCCAATTTCAACATCTCAGATAGTGGACTGGTTCGAAACGACTTTGACATAAACGCATACTTCAGTTCATTGGCTATGTGGGTCGTAAGCTGTGGGATTATTTTCCAGGTACCTGTTCTTAGTTACGGATTATCTAAAGCAGGTTTTTTAACCCCCTTGTTTCTTCGAACCTACAGAAAACATGCCATCATTTTATGCTTAGTTTTGGCAGCATTTTTAACTCCTCCAGATCCAATTTCACAAGTCTTAATTGCTATTCCGTTAGTTATTCTATACGAAATCGCCATCGGCGTTTCTGCAATAGCAGTCCGACAACGTACTAAAGAATTACGTAAAGCGTTTGGTGAGGAATAACTCTTTCGCATGTGAGGGAAAATGTCGTAAAAGAGCCTTATATTTTATTATTCTAACATCTACGATTTTTATGCAATACAACACCTTTTTTTCTTCTATTTCTAAAACATCCTTCGGTTTTTTCATGCTAGTCTTAATCGCATCAATGGCCACAGGATGTGAAGAAGATCCTTTTTACTTCACCTACGATTATTCTGATGCCCCTAGTTTACCCGACGTCTCTGAAGCCATAGAAACCATAAACTATGATGATGGATTAGTAGTATATATAATGAAGCGTGGAACGGGTACCCAAGAAGTAACAATCCGAGATAACATCTTTTTGTATTACACGACTTTTAGAGGGGGAACTTCTAGAGATAATATCGTTGACAGCTCCTACCTAAATGGGTCACAAGCTTCTACTCAATTTGCTGAAATTGGCACTTATCAAAGCTCTCGAGGTGTTGGTTTTGTTCGAGGTGTTTTGGGAATGACCGAAGGAGAACATCGAGTGATTCAGGTTCCAGACTCACTGAATGCTTATGGAGATTTGGTATACTGGAATCTAACCTTAGATTATATTGCCTATTAGCCTATATATACCCTAGGTACCTTAGGGGATATTCTTGTTGTAATCTCATGTGCAATGGTTTGGGTTTTCTCCGCCCACATATTGGCCCGAAGCTGGTCAGAATCAAGTAAAAACACAGGTGAACCTAGTGGGATTTTATTCTCACCAAGCCAAACAAGGGTGAAATCCATGGTAATTGAGCCTACCTGTTCGTACAGTATTCCTTCGATACTTAGTTGCATTTGATTGCTTAACAAGCGAGGTAAACCATGAGCGTAGCCTACAGGAATGACCCCTACCCAACCCTCGCGTGGCGCTCTCCATCGCGCTCCATAACTCACCGATTCCCCTTTCTTCACGGGTTGATGATGTATCAGCCGGCTCTGCCATGAAAGCAACGGACTCAGTGAGTCAATGGCTTGAATACCCGCACTATATCCATATAAACACACACCAGGTCTAACTGCATCAAATGATAAGGGTAGTTGCTTTGCATAATGAAAAATAGCCCCGCTATTAGCTGTATGCCGAAGCCACTCAATTGGAAACTGAGATTGAAGCTTTTGAAATAAATCTAGTTGTTTGGCTACAGTGGAGGAACCAGGATCATCGGCCTTATAAAAATGGGTATAAACCCCTTTGCCATAAATGTCTTTTCGCTTTTCTATGGCCTGCGAAAGCACCGGTAGCTCTTCGATAGAAGCACCCAAGCGCTTCATCCCGGTATCTATATTCACATGATACGAGCAGCCCGGCTCTAACAGGTCTAAATGCGTGATATGACTCACAGAAGCGATTAAATTATGAGATTTATATACAGCTATGTTATGCTCATTTGGAGGCTCAAACACCAATATTGGCTGTCTAATACCAGACTCTCGAAGGATGACTCCCTCCGACGGGCGAACTACACAAAATCCATGAACTTGAGATGCTAATCGTTTAGCAATAGGAATAGCTCCATGTCCATATGCATCATCTTTAATCACAGGCCAAAGTTGTGTATCAGGAGCAACATTGTTCGTAATGGCCTCAATATTTTGATGCAACTTTAAAAAGTCTATCGTGATATGTTGATTCATACTAGCTTGATCAACAACTATACTAGATTGGGCGTTTATTTTCACCAGGGAAGAATTATCCGATGGTAATTCTATGTGCTCTGAAGCCATGAGCGTTTTTTATACTTTTTCAAAATAACCTGAGCGGCATTGTAACCAGCCGCACCAAATACCCCTCCACCAGGGTGGCAGGAAGCACTCGATAAGTAAAGGTGCTCAATAGGTGTTTCATATGCACTCATTTCAGGAATAGGTCGAAACATAAACATTTGATCAAAACTCATTTCGACATGCATTACATTACCCTTGAGCAGCCCGTGCTTTCGTTCAATATCTAGAGGACTTTGGATGTACCAATCAATGAGTTTATCTTTCATATTTGGGGCGTAATCAACCACTACATCGTAGATTTTTTGAGCTTCTCGCTCACGGATATCGTCCCACTTTTCGCCATTTGCTAGGTTGTAAGGATGCCATTGAGCCCAAACGAACATAGTATGTTTCCCATCCTTGGCCACTTCTGGATCAATTTTCGAAAAGGTCATCGCAAGTGCTGCCGGTTTACGTGGCGGTTTGGATTGCATGTAGTCTCCAATAGCTTCATTCATGTACTGCACAGATGGAGCCAGCAACTGAATACCATTATGGATAAAGGGGTCTTCTGGAGCTGCTGTGTACACAGGTAACTCCTCTACCGCACATCGAATGACCATTCCAAATCCGTTCCCCACATTAATATTTTCGACTTTTTTCACCATAGAACTAGCCAAATGATCCGGTCCCACCATTTTTAGCATGGTTGTTTGAACATGGGCGTTTGAAACGACAATGGGCGCAAGGAATTCTTGGCCTTCTTCGGTTTGAACACCTATTGCACGACCTGAACGAACCAGAATTTTTTCTACAGGGGTATTCGTTAAAATAGTTCCTCCATGAGCCTGAATGAGATTTTTCATGGCTTGGGTAAGCATCCCGCTACCTCCTTTGGGATGCTTTGCGCCCGACTCATGCAACATAGATTGCCATCCTACAAAATCACCCGTAGCGCTCTGATCGGGTAAAGGTCCAGATTGGGCAGCAAACCAAACTAAGGCCGCTTTCAAATAGGGACTTTCAAAGGCATCATCAACTACTTTTCCATAGCTAGATAAAATACGTTGTAAGCCATTCATGTGTTCCCCTTTATTGAACATAGATCCATCTCGGATCTGAGCTTTCACTATTTCACTTACAATTTTACCTCCCTTAGGGGGAGTCATGAATGAGGCTAGAACTCCTTTGTTAATTTTTGCCCAGAATTCAATAAAATCCTTATAGTTTTTAACATCTTTGGGAGCCACACTAGCGATGGATTCGAGGGTTCTTTCCAGATCTTTCCAGAAATGTATAACTCCTTTTGCCGTTGGTACTGGGTAAGACATAATTGGGTCCATGTCTATATATTCCAATCCGTACTTTTCCAATTCTAACTCTTCGATAATTCCTGTTTGGTGAATCATAATATGAACCGATGAACCCACATCCATGCGAAACCCATGAGGATTTTCAGCAGATTCAAACATGGTCTCGGTACGTACTGCCCCACCGATGGTATCATTTTTTTCGGTAACTAAGACTTTATAACCAGCTTTAGCAAGATAACAAGCCGTGACCAACCCATTGTGTCCCGAACCCACTACTATGGTATCAAAAGATGGAGATGAAAGGTTCATATATACTATTTGATGGTTTAGTGTTCTACCGTTAACCTATCGTATACCAGGCTTGGGCTTATCAAGCATCTTTAAGCAATAAATAAGTGCATTTCCTTGCCTTTCCCATGCTAGCCCTACATATTTGTGTTCGTTAAGGTGAACTCAAATTAGCGTTTATTCATTGAGACTAGAAAATCTAAATTATCTCGAGTTCCTTTTACTTTATCAAGAATGAATTCCATTGCCTCAAAAGGACTCATATTGGTTAAATGTCGACGTAATAAAACTACTTTCTCGCGCTCTTCTTCACTAACCAATAGCTCCTCACGTCGCGTTCCAGATCTAAATATGTCAATGGCTGGATAAATTCTACGATCCGAAATACGGCGATCTAGTACAATTTCACTATTCCCTGTTCCTTTGAATTCTTCAAAAATAACATCATCCATACGAGAACCGGTATCGATTAATGCGGTTGCAACAATTGTTAGTGAACCGCCTCCTTCTATGTTACGCGCAGAGGAGAACAGTTGTCTTGGTACCTTAAGCGCTTCCGAATCCACCCCTCCACTCATAGTCCTACCCTTGTTACCCGCACATACGTTATAAGCTCGTGCTAATCGGGTAATTGAATCCAACAATAGTAGAACATCATGCCCACTCTCAACCAATCTTTTAGCTTTTTCAAATACAATTTCCGATAAACCCACGTGATTTTCTGGCTTTTCGTCGAAGGTAGAAGCAGCTACCTCTGCCCCTCGTACACTTCGCTCCATCTCGGTAACCTCTTCAGGGCGCTCATCAACCAGTAAAATTAATATTTTTGCTTCTGGATGATTTTGACTGACTGCGTTGGCAATATTACGTAGTATAGTGGTTTTACCCGTTTTCGGCTGTGCAACAATTAGGCTTCGTTGACCTTTACCTATTGGGGCAAACATATCGATTAAGCGTGTGGTGTACTCATTTGGAGCGTATTCTAAACGATAACGGTCTTCGGGATGTACGGGCAATAACTCATCAAAATAGCCTCGATTATCTACATCTCGGGGGATGTGCCCGTTAACCCCTTCCACTCTAAGCAAAGCAAAATATCTCTCACCTACTTTAGGAGGCCGAATAATACCAATTACACTATCACCTTGCCGCAGTCTAAATCGTTTAATCTGCGAAGGGGATACATAAATATCATCCGGACTTGCCTTATAATTATAATTCACAGATCGTAAAAATCCATACCCATCTGGAAGAATTTCTAAGGTTCCCTCATTAATTAGATAAGGACCAAGCTTCGGTTCCAATTCCGCTAAACGTTCTTTTAGAGTAGGCGCATCGGAGGTTGGAAGTTCATCATGTTCGTGCTTTTTACGATTTCTTGATTTGTTAGAGACGTTATGATGTTGATCATTGGAATCTCTGTTGCCTCTGCGCCCCCTGTTTTTAGGCTCCTCGGCTTCCACTTTTTCTTCTTTATAACTAACCACATGTTCGCCGCCGCCATATAGGTTATTCGCAGCGGTATTAATTTGGGTCGCCGTGCGAGTTTCGTTGAATAAATCTGGGGTTCTGCCTGTTTTGGAGCTATGTTCTGCGTTAACTTCTTCATTTGAAGCATGATTGGCACTTGTCTGTATAATGGCGTCAATAAGCAATTGCTTCTTTAACCCAGTTACCCTCTTCACCCCTATAGACTTAGCTATAGCTTGTAAATCCGGTAGTTTTTTAGATTTCAATTGCTCAGGGTTATTCCAAGAATTCCCATCATTCGTTAGTGATGACATAAAATATAATTAAATAAACGTGTTAGTACCGACTTCATTAATACTTCGAATTCATGGATGGTAAAGGAGTCAAAATTCTGGCCGTACAAGAAAAGCATATTCACATTCGGCTCATCCAATCTTTAACAATAGGGTAAAAGTAAAAACTTCCAGTAAAAATAACCAAAGTTGTCTTCAATTCACTTAACATATATTCTACATCACCGTCATTCATGGCTTTCATATGTAAATGAGACGGAATACCTGCCAAAGAAGCAGCCCTATCCCCTTCTAATTTGTAAAAAAAACGATCCGAAAAACCGAGTGTTTGATCTAAAATTTCCTTGCTTATTTTATCTTTCATCATTCCCATTACAATAACTTTTCTCTTGTTTTTAAATGACTTAATAGTTTTAATGGTAGATGTGATTCCTTCTAAATTATGAGAGCCTGAGAAATACCATGGGAAGGTGGGATGCATTCGCTCAAATCTCCCTGGAACGCCAGGGAATTCTTCAATAGCCGCAACAAAATCTTCTTCACTTACTGGAAATTGATCCTTTAAACACTGAATTGATTGGTAGATCATAGCTACATTCCAGGCATTAACAGGTTCAAAAAAAGAAGTTTTGAGCGTAATATTGGGTTCGCTCAGTGTGATATTTTTCTTTGAAAAACTTGGGTTTAATTGTTCCGCTTCAAATAAAGGGGCATTCTGTTTATATGCAAGCTCTTCAATTACTCTAAATGCTTCATCCGGTACTTTACCTACAATGCATGGTACTTTCTTCTTAATAATGCCTGCTTTTTCCCAGGCAATTGAGGCTAAATCATCTCCAAGTATGTCGGTATGATCGTAGGAAATACTTGTAATAACACTTAATAAAGGTAAAAGTACATTGGTAGCATCTAATCTTCCTCCCAAACCTGTTTCAATAATGGCAACATCTACAAATTCATGGTCAAATAGAGTGAATGCAATGACCGTACTTAACTCGAAATAAGTGAGTTTATACGTGTCTAGTAAGCTGGAAAATTGGGCAAAAAAGGCCACTAATTTCTTATCAGAAATGGGCTTACCGAGTATGCGAAATCGTTCGTTAAATGAAATTAAATGGGGAGATGTGAACAAGCCCGTTTTATATCCAGCACGGCGGTAAGTAGCTTCAAGAAGGTGACATACTGTGCCTTTTCCATTCGTTCCAGCTACGTGAATAGTAGGGAAGTTTTTATGAGGATTGCCCAATTCTAGTAGAAAATTCTTGACCTTTTTTAATGAAAAATTAGCGGCTTTGGCTCCAACCATACTAAATTTTGGAAGGGTAAATAAATACCTCTCAACATCTTTAATATGACTAAATTCTTTAGGCATTGACTACAATTTTGGGTATTTCTTACGAAATAGTTAACTGATATATGTTTCTGATCATGTCTAGTATGGCCTGATCTGTGACAAGTTGAATTGCGTCTATATTGTGTATGGGTTGAATTCCCTTAATGGTACTAGTGGAAAAAACCACATCTGCTTCATACAGTGATTCTACGTGATACAATCCCTCTTGAATGCTAAAAAAAGATTGTCTGTGCAACGCAGTCAATAATGCGTCACGTCTTGTGCCTGCTAATATACCACAATTTATAGAGGGGGTATATACTGTTTGTTTATTTATCCAAAAAATATTGGCCGAACTACTTTCTCCTACATAACCATTTGCACTACAAAGCAGTGCATCATCATAGCCATTTTGTAGAGCCTCAGTAGCAGCCAGTACATACAACAAAGCATTAGATGTCTTTAATGAACTCACCTGTGCTGCTTTAACGGGCAAATGAAAGGAACTTTTCATAATCCGGATACCAGACAATTGATCCAATTGATCGGGCATTGGGTGGAAAGAAAGAAACCAAGACCCCTTAGAGCTTGTACTAGGGTACCCTCTTCCCCCATTCCTCCAACACTGCAAGCGAATAATGTGTTGTAAGCCTAAATGACCATTTTTTTGTATTCCAACCCTAAACAAGCGTCCCCACTCTTCGGAGGATATGTGTAAATCAATACCTAAACAGTCTAAGCCTTTATGTAAACGCTTTAGGTGCAAGTCTAGCAACTTAACCTGCCCATTAACACTAATCATTGTTTCAAATAAACCATCCCCATACATCATTCCTCTGTTTTCAACAGGTATTCTCGCCTCTGACTCTCGCAACCAAGTCCCATTTAGGCAGACCAACGGCTCATCTAATACTGGGTCTAGTTTTTTTTTCAACGGTGAAGGTCCGTCTACTTTTCGTTTTCCAGGCTTATCTGTTCCCTTATCTTCGAACTTATTTATTCTCAAACTCAACCTCTAAAAGACTGACTAAAGGCTCTAATTGTGATGAATTTCGATAGCCTACCTGAGTCCAAAGGATTTGTCCATCGACTAAATAGACAAGGGTGGGTATTCCTGGGATTTGAAACTCATTAAACAAGGCACTTCCATCTACTACAAGATGCCGCTTGGAAAATACATCATCACCTTCATAAGATACACCATTATTTTTTTGTAGCTTCTCTCCGTCTGCTTGTTGAATATATCCCTCACTCGTATCTAGAACTAGAGCAATAACCAGTTTTGGAGCCGTTGGATTATCTACAGAGTAGATAGAATCAAATCTAGCGATATTTTGTTCTAATTGGTCCACTACTTGAGTTGACTTATCCGACCAGCGCGCAGCAAATAGTATGATGATTGGTCCATCTAATAATGTAGCCATTTGTACACTATCCCTTTCTTGCTCTAAAAAACCTGTTTGCAATACTGATACATGGGCCTCTAAAAACTGACTGGTGCCTTCTAGTAGGCCGCTATTGAAGGTCTCCAATTGTTTTGAATTAAAATTGAAGGAAGAAAATACTATAGCGACCAAACCTATAAATGCTATCACTAGCACAAATGGGACAAATTGTTTGGAGTCTAATCTCATACCCAAAGTTATGGTTTTCTGCACTTTATCGCCTGATTTAATACGGCTAGGCGAAGGCAATTTGAGTTACAAGAAAAATACTTTACTGAGTTTTGGAACCATTTATTTTAATGCGGTTCAATTTATTTATGCGCCCGATAAATGACATATGAATAGGGTAGGATACCCTGCTTATTCTCCTGAATAACGAGGCCGTTACTTCTAACTTCGTAGTTTTTCTCGTGATGAGTAACCCTAAGGTCAGTTTTTTGGCCTAAAGATGT
>CALKOA010000042.1 GCA_938091655.1 uncultured Balneolaceae bacterium
ATGGCTACGCTTCTCGGACGGATTTGGAATCTCAATTGAAAGTTCTCGATAGCTTTCTCGTTCATTTGAGGCATCTCTTAGTATTACTCGAACGGTGTAAACTCCAGGATCTACTGGTATACTTCTTTTAATAGTATAAGCTTCCTGACTATTGATTACTGCTGAAATAGAATCAGAAATCACATATTCGGTATTATCAGATTGAATCAATCGGTCTAATTCATTCTGATCTACGATTTGAACATCTAATTCAATAGAAGACTGAAAAAACTCGTCTATCTTTTTGAATACGAGACTCGCGTAAACTACCTCCGCCGATATTTCAATAAAGGCACTATCCGTCTCAACATCTACTAAACCAGCACCAACCACTCTGAGCTCAGGATAGCCGGGCCGGTAATCGTAATCCCCCGCCCTATCCACTTCTTCTATATATGCGTTATTACAGCCCACAACAAAGTAACCGAAAAGGATGGCTACCGTGATAAATAACTTACCTAGGCCAACTCTAGGCACAGATTGAAATGCTATGTTTATTATTTTTTGCATGCAATAAGAAATTTGGCAGATAGCTGCATATATAAGGTATAAGAATATGCTTCAATGTTGCATATCACGTGGTTCTTTTACATAACCAATTAACACGATCAAATAAATATTGATATCGTTAGTATATAGTAGTAAAAAAATGCTGAAATCGTTTCAAAAGCTTACAAACAATTAAATTATCTTTACATTAGTGTTGTATCTTCCAAAGATTGCTACAATATCATCAAATTACTTATTCGCATATGACCACTCCTCAACGAAAAACAAAAATCGTTTGTACCATCGGACCCAGTTGTTTTACTCAGGAAGGTATTAACAACCTCTTGCTTCACGGGATGAATGTTGCCCGAATCAATTTCTCCCATGGCGCTTACGAAATTCATGAACGCAGTATCGGATTCATACGAAAGGCTGCACGTGAATTTAACTATAGTATCCCCGTTTTAGCGGATCTACAAGGTCCAAAAATTAGAGTGGGACAAATGAAAGACGATGGACAGATATTGGTGGAAGGTAGTGAAATCACCTTAACTTCCGAACAAATCATTGGAACATCTGACTGTGTACCTATTGACTACGACAAACTCCCACAGGAAGCCGAAGTGGGTAACACCATACTCTTAGATGATGGACTCCTAGAGTTCAAAGTAACTGAATGCCTAGATAAAACACTAAAAGTAAAGGTTATTGTAGGTGGACTATTAAAATCTCGTAAGGGGGTAAACTTACCAAATGTAAAAATATCTATACCTGCCCTAACGGAGAAAGACCGAAAAGACCTAGAATTTGCCGTTAAAATGGATGCCGATTTCATTGCTCTGTCATTCGTGCGTAATCCTGAAGACGTGATAGATTTAAAAAAATTATTAAAGAATCTTGGTTCTGAGGCTGGAGTAATCGCTAAAATAGAAAAACCTGAAGCCGTTGACTGTATAGATGCAATCATTGAGCAAGCCGATGGTATTATGGTCGCTCGAGGTGATTTAGGCATTGAAATACCAGCCGAAGAAGTACCTTTAATTCAGAAAACTATTATCGAAAAATGTAGAGCCGTTGGTAAACCTGTTATTACTGCCACCCAGATGCTCGATTCTATGATTAAAAACCCAAGACCCACTCGAGCCGAAACCTCCGATGTGGCTAATGCAGTACTCGATGGAACCGATGCGGTTATGCTTTCTGGAGAAACTGCTGCAGGTAAGTATCCTATGGAAGCAGTAAACGTAATGGACCGTATTTGCCGGAAAATTGAAGAGCGTAGAATACAACTCTATTATAGCCTGGAATACAACAAGCCAACCGACCCAGACAAACAAATTATCGAGTCACTTGCTCATATTTGCGTTTTGTTGTCCGAAAAAGCTGATAGCGCATTAATAAGTACCATTACCCACTCTGGAAGTACGGCTCGCCGAATTGCCAAATTCAGACCTAAAGTACCCATTTTTGCTTTCACTGAATCTCAAAAAGTACGCCGCCAATTAAATCTTGTTTGGGGTGTTCGCTCTATACGATTAAGAGAACTCTTCGATACAGATAAAAGTATGAAGATTATGGAGGATTATCTCAAAGATAATGGCCAAGTCAAAGCTGGTGACCGAGTGGTTGTAGCCACGGGTATGCCTACGGCTCAAAGAGGCCGGACCAACATGGTGAAAATAAGTATTATTGAATAAGGCCATTCCCACATGCAAATTATGTCCCGAATATTACTGTTCAGTGTTGTACTGCTAGGTTGTTCGGGGCAATTTTCATCTCGATTTGTCAACTTCAATGCCTACTACAACACCTTTTATAACGCCCAGTTAAGCTACGGCCAAGGGTACACCAAAAGTACTGAGCAAACCAGAAAATTCAATTTTCTACTTCCTATCAGCGTCTACCAAACCCCTCTTGGTGCTGGGATGCAAGAACTCCAAAGCACCATTGATAAAGGGGCTGATATCTTACGAGATCACAAAGAAAGTAAATGGGTAGACAATGCCTTAGAGTTAATCGGAAAGTCCTATTTCTTTAGGACAGAGTACTTTTCTGCTGACCAAAAATTCGATGAATTGTTATTAACCACAGACGATCCCTTATTGCAACAAAAAGGTGTTTTCTGGAAGGCTAGAGTATTTATGGAGCTTGAACTGTACACTCAAGGTGTGCAGTACTTAGAGGAACAACGAACTAGCTATGATGGGAAGTGGTTGGAAAATATGGAAGCTCAGATTCTCACTATGCTGGCTGAGCTTTATGTGGCCAGACAAAATTATGAAGCAGCTATTCCACTCCTCGAACAATCGGCTGCTTTATTACCTGGAAGAGCGTTGAAAGAGCGAGCTTTTTTTCTGCTAGGACAGCTCAACGACTTCCAAGGGTATACCCAGAATGCCTTTAATGCCTTTGACCGCGTATCGGATTATTACTTTAACTATGAAATACAATTCGAGGCTCAAAAGAAAAAAGCGGATGTAGCGAGACAACTTGGTTTAGTCGATGAAGCCTATTCTGTTTTGGCGGACATGGTTAAGGATGATAAAAACACCGAGTACGTCGCT
>CALKOA010000043.1 GCA_938091655.1 uncultured Balneolaceae bacterium
TCCGCTTCGAGTGTGTGTTTCCATATCGCGAGGCTTAATAAGTACGCGATCACCCACTACAATGAAATTATCAATGGAATTAAGGTATTCTTGAATCATCTATAAACTGTTTCTATTTGTGGCAACATGTACCTGAATTTGTAAAATTGCTGTATTGGTGCATTATTTAACAATGCTAACCTTAGCAAAGCTAAGTAACACTAAAGATACGAATAAAAACAGCAAAGCCTGAAAACTGCCTGTAAAGTGTGAGGTCATTTTGAGAGCACCGACTTAAGGTACATTACCTGTGAACCCTTTTTCTTCCGCCATGATTGACCATAAAGTTGTTCGTTTTAATACTTTCAATTATGGGGTAGATTTCTTTATTTGCAGGCGGAAAAATCTAACCAATTCAAAACAATTATGCAGTCACTACGGTTTCGTTTGAGTCTTATGATGTTCCTTCAATTTTTTATATGGGGCGCTTTTTTTGTGACGATGGGCGCCTATCTCTTGCAGGTATTTGAGGGAGAGGAGAGTTTAAACAGTATCATTGGTAGTGCGTATGCTACTCATAATTGGGCAGGGTTATTGGCTCCTGTATTCGTAGGCTTACTAGCGGATCGATATTTTAATGCCGAAAAGGTAAATGGAATATCCCATCTTCTAGGTGCAGTGCTTTTGTGGATTGCTGCTGGAATTACAGATCCCGGTACCTTTATATGGGTAATGTTGGCTTATTTTATGCTGTATATGCCTTCCTTAGCCTTAGTCAACGCCATTGCTTTTGCTAATATAAATGATCCAGACAGCGAGTTTCCTAGGATTCGTGTTTGGGGCACTATTGGATGGATAATTGCTGGATTTATTGTTGCAGGAACCGTACTTGGATTTGTTCAAATCCCACTGCTTAGTTGGTTCACTGGAGTAGAAAGTAACATACAATCCACGAACATTCCTCTTAAAGTGAGCGCAGTTATTTCGGTATTATATGGATTATATAGCTTTACCCTTCCAGCTACCCCACCATCGGCAAGGGGAGAAAAGTTTGACGTGAAACAAGCCCTAGGTTTGGATGCATTAAAATTATTGAGTGAAAAGAATTTTGCCATTTTTTCCTTCAGTAGCTTTGCAATTAGTATTCCCTTGGCTTTCTATTATGCTCGTACCAATGATTTTATTGCAGCCGTAGCGTTTGGTGAACAATCACCATCTTTCATGGCTATTGGTCAAATGAGTGAGGTGTTATTTATGTTGGCTATTCCTCTATTTTTGGCACGCCTAGGAATAAAATGGATGCTGCTAGTGGGTATGCTAGCTTGGACAGCTAGGTATTTGTTGTTTGGTCTTTTCCCTGGATCAACCGCACTTATTGTTTTGGGTATAGCCCTTCACGGTATTTGTTACGACTTCTTTTTTGTCACAGGTCAACTCTATGTGGATAAAAAAGCGCCTAAACATCTACGCGCAAGCGCCCAAGGATTCTTTAATTTGTTAACCTACGGTGCGGGTATGCTCATCGGTAATTATGTGTTAGGTTGGTGGGGAGATCGCATTTCACTCGATGGATCCACTATGGAGGGCTGGTTAGCTGGTGCTCAAAGTTTTTGGGTGATGCCTGGTATCGTAGCCTTAATAGTAGCCGCTTTTTTCTTTGTACTTTTTTGGGATAAAACCACTGATCAAGAAACTCCTTCGGAGGGAGCAGCATAAATGCAGCATAGAAAGATACGCATGGGGATGATTGGCGGTGGCACAGGAGCGTTTATTGGGTCGGTACATAGAATTGCAGCGCGCTTAGATGGCCATATCGAGTTGGTTTGTGGTGCTTTTAGTAGTTCTCCTGAAAAAAGTAAGGAGACTGGGCAAGAGTTATATCTACCAGAAGAACGAGTATACACCACTTGGCAAGAAATGATTCGTCAGGAAGCCCAACGCAAAGAAGGTGATCGTATGGATATTGTCTCTATTGTTACGCCTAATCACTTGCATGCTGCTCCTGCAATTATGGCTTTAGAGCATGGTTTTGCTGTTATTTGTGATAAACCCTTGTGCTTATCAACCAGTGAGGCATTAGATATTAAAGAAGCGGTAAAAAAATCTGGTTTACCTTTTGCGCTAACCCACACTTATACAGGGTATCCAATGATTAAACAGGCACGGCATATGATTGCATCGGGCGAGTTAGGGCCGGTTCGCAAGGTGGTAGTGGAATATCCACAAGGATGGCTAACGGAGAAACTGGAGGATGAGGGGCAAAAACAAGCCACTTGGAGATCTGATCCAGCCAAAGCGGGTAAAGCGGGTGCTTATGGCGATATTGGGACGCATGCTGCTAATATGGCTGAATATGTCTCAGGTTTACAGATAATCAAGGTGCTGTCTCAGATGTCCAAAGTGGTTGAAGGGCGTTTACTGGATGATGATTCCTCGGCACTCTTAGAGTTTGAGGGGGGCGTACCTGGTGTATTGATCTGTTCCCAGGTTTCTGCCGGTGAGGAGAATGCGCTGAAGGTTAAGGTTTATGGAACTAAGGGAGGAGTAGAGTGGTCTCAGGAAGACGAAAATACTCTCCTGGTAAAACGTTATGGGGCGCCGAACCAGATATACAGAACGGGGGTTGATAATTCTTATTTGGCAGAAGCAGCATTGGTGCATGCGCGAGTTCCTTCTGGGCACCCTGAGGGTTATCTTGAAGCTTTTGCCAATATTTATAGAAATTTTGCTATGGCAGTTCGAGCTCATTTTTCAGGTTTAGCACACAATCCTGTATACGATTTTCCAGATATTGATGACGGCGTTCATGGAATGGCCTTGGTAGATGCCATGGTGGAATCGACCAGTTCAGCTAATCAATGGATAGAGGTAACTCAGTAGCGTTTCGAGGAATTGATTTCTTCAGACATTCTGCCATTTAATTTTAACACGAACACATCGTTAAATATATATGAAAACTATTAAAGGCCCAGCTATTTTTTTTGCACAGTTTATTGACTCATCTGCTCCATTTAATTCACTGGATGGTTTATGTCAATGGGCGGCTAATCTAGGATATAAAGGAGTTCAGATCCCAAGTAACATAGACTTCATGATTGATTTGGATACTGCAGCAGAAAGTCAAGATTATTGCGACGAACTTAAGGGCAGAGTAGCCTCCTACGGCCTTGAAATCACTGAATTATCTACCCATATCCAAGGTCAACTGGTGGCAACGCATCCTGCTCACGATACAATGTTTGATGTATTTGCTCCCGAATCGCTAAAGGGTAATGAGCCTGCCCGACGAGAGTGGGCTATAGATCAGGTAAAAAAAGCTGCAATAGCCAGCCGTCGTCTTGGTTTAAAGGCGCATGCTACCTTTTCTGGGTCCTTACTTTGGCCTATGGTTCATCCCTGGCCACAACAGCCTAAGGGACTGATTGATGAGGGTTTCGCTGAACTTGCTAAGCGCTGGATTCCCATTTTGGATGTGTTTGAAGATAATGGGGTGGCTTGTTGTTATGAGGTTCATCCAGTAGAGGATATACATGATGGGGTTACTTTCGAGCGCTTTTTAGCGGCAACAAACAATCATAAAGCGGTGAGTATATTGTATGATCCCTCGCATTTTGTATTGCAGCAACTCGATTATCTAGCATATATTGATCACTACCATGACTTTATAAAAGCGTTTCATGTAAAGGATTCTGAATTCAATCCAACAGGAAAAAAAGGA
>CALKOA010000044.1 GCA_938091655.1 uncultured Balneolaceae bacterium
CCACAAATTAGTCACTTTTTATCCTAATCATTATTTGGAGTAACCAATGAAACGAACAAAACCCAACTTGCGAAAAGCTGATATTTGGAATATGAGTATGGGCTTTTTAGGTATTCAAATGGGCTTTGCCCTGCAGAATGCTAACGCCAGTAGAATACTTCAAACCTTTGGAGCCGATGTAGAGCATCTGTCTTGGTTTTGGTTAGTGGCACCCATCACCGGAATGATTGTTCAGCCCATTGTAGGACATTACAGTGATAACACTTGGACCCGTTTGGGTCGTAGGCGGCCATACTTTTTGGCAGGTGCCGTTCTCGCCAGTTTGGGGCTCATACTCATGCCTAACGCGGGCTTGTTTGCGGCATTCATACCAGCGTTATGGGTTGGAGCGGGTATGCTTATGATTATGGATGCCTCCTTCAATATTGCTATGGAGCCATTTAGAGCGCTGGTGGCAGATAAATTGCCTAGTTCACAACGAACGCTAGGATTTTCTGTTCAAACCGTTCTCATTGGAATCGGTGCGGTAGTGGGTTCATGGTTACCCTACATACTGGCCGAAGGCTTTGGATGGGGTAAAACTGCTGGCGAAGGTGAAATTCCATTGAATTTGATCATCTCATTTGTGGTGGGTGCTGCCATACTGCTGGGTTCTATACTATGGACAGTGGTCACGACTACTGAATACAGTCCAGAAGAACTTGAGGAATTTGATAGTGAAGAGCCAGAGATCGAAGTAGTCAAAGAAGAAAAACCATCTTTGATTCACATATTTCGAGATTTTGCATCTATGCCGGAAACCATGAAGCAGTTGGGACTGGTTCAATTCTTTTCTTGGTTTGCTTTGTTTTCGATGTGGGTTTTTACCACACCAGCTATCGCTGAACATGTTTTTGGGGTAGCTAAAGGGGATACCAGTTCTCCATTATTTCAAGAAGCTGGAAACTGGGTAGGAGTTATTTTCGGAGTGTATAACGCCGTTTCTGCTGTGTTTGCATTTTTCTTACCTAAAATTGCCGCATCAATGGGTCGTAAAAAAACACATGCTATATCCCTCGTTCTAGGAGGATTAGGTCTTATATCCATTTATTTTATTCAAGATAAATATTGGCTTCTGCTTTCCATGGTTGGTATTGGCATAGCCTGGGCTAGTATTCTAGCCATGCCATATGCTATTTTAGCTGGCTCTATTCCGGCAAAAAAAATGGGGGTCTACATGGGGATATTCAACTTTTTCATCACCTTCCCACAGATTGTAAATGGAATTATTGGAGGGCCTATTGTTAAGCATTTGTACGGTGGGCAGGCGATTTGGGCGTTGGTCACTGCAGGCGTCTTTATGCTACTTGGTGCATGGTCGGTTATGAGAGTGAATGATGTGGATGGAGAGGCAGCCATTTCAACTTGATATCAATCCATGCAACGAATTAGTTTAATTGGGATTATTATTCTGCTATTGAGCCCGTTTAGTGTGAGTTGGGCACAGGCACCAGAATGGTCTAAAGGACTGGTTTGGTATCAGATATTCCCCGAACGTTTTCGAAATGGCGATCTAACCAATGAACCCAATAAAGAGCGTGCCAAAGGACCAGAAGGGTGGAGTCTGAGTTCGTGGACTTCAGATTGGTATGCTAGAGCGCACTGGGAACAGCAAGAGACCCCCGATTTTTATGATATCGTTCGAGAACGCAGGTATGGAGGGGATCTTCAAGGGGTCATTGATCAACTAGACTATTTGCAGGGTTTAGGAATAGGAGGAATTTATTTTAATCCTGTATTCGATGCTCAGTCTATGCATAAATACGATGCAACCTACTATCATCACATTGATCGAAATTTTGGCCCCAATCCTACTTCAGATATCACTCAGTTTGCCAGTGAGAATCCTGCTGATCCTTCTACTTGGGCGTGGAGCAGTGCAGACTCCTTATTTCTGCAACTCATACAACAAGCTCACCAGCGAGGGATTAAGGTAATTATTGACGGAGTATTCAATCACACTGGAACGGAATTTTGGGCTTTTCAACATCTTTTGGAACATCAAGAAGACTCACCCTACAAACATTGGTATTCTGTTTTATCGTTTGATGATCCTTCTACCTCAGAGAATGAATTTGATTATGAAGGATGGTGGGGATTTAAAGGATTACCCGTATTTAAAGAAACTGGCGGAAACCTTTCTTCTGGAGCTAAAAAGCACATTTTTGAAATTACCAAGCGCTGGATGGATCCAAATGGGGATGGGGATCCTAGCGATGGCGTAGATGGGTGGAGACTAGATGTAGCATCGGAGGTTGGGAAACCTTTTTGGAAGGAATGGCATGCTTTGGTTCGATCCATAAATCCGGAAGCCTTTACCGTAGCTGAAATATGGGACGAAAAAGGATTAGAGTATGTGGGAGATACCTTGTTTAGTTCGGTAATGAATTATCCATTTGCTTATGCATCTAAAGGATTTTTCATTGATGAAACAATTGATGCTTATGAACTAACGAATCGTTTGGCGGATCTTCAGCGCAGCTACGGCCCAGGGTATGAGCATAGTTTGCAAAACCTATTCGATTCACATGACACCCCAAGAGTTGCGACTCAAATTAGGAATCCTGGTTCACCTTATAATCCAGATGCCTATCCAAAACAAGGATACAAGGTAGGAGCTCCCACTAACAAAGAGCTTCAAAAACTGAGTTTAATGGCGGTTTTTCAACTAAGCTGGCCTGGTGCTCCCATGATTTATTATGGGACTGAAACAGGAATGTGGGGAGCTGATGATCCCGATGATCGAAAACCCATGATTTGGTCCGATATGCAGTATGAAGCTGAAAAAAATCACCCTTATGGATGGGAGAGAGGAGTAGATTCGGTTGGTTTTAACGCTGATTTGTTTGAGCATTATTCGGGTTTAGTTCAACTAAGAATGAGTTCAGAGGCGCTAAGAAAAGGGGAATTATCGGTACTTGAAACGGATAAATCGACGGTGCTAGCTTATGAGCGTATAGCGGAAAAAGATGCGGTTTTGGTGATTATCAACCATCAGGATAATGTATTTTGGATGGAATCAAAGCTTTGGAATCAAGTTTCAGCTAAGTATTCTAATGAGTTTACATCTTTAGGCCAAAAAACTGACCTTAGGGTTACTCATCACGAGAAAAACTACGAAGTTAGAAGTAACGGCCTCGTTATTCAGGAGAATAAGCAGGGTATCCTACCCTATTCATATGTCATTTATCGGGCGCATAAATAA
>CALKOA010000045.1 GCA_938091655.1 uncultured Balneolaceae bacterium
AAGGCAGGAATTGTAAAACCCACACAAAGTGACGAAAGCGAAGAGATGTTAATGTTGGTAATGCCGGTTATGTTAAATAGCTATAGCTAGAGCTGCCATGAACCCTTGTCGCTCTTAGTACATCTATGAGCAAAATAATTACCCTTACTACTGATTTTGGGCTTCAAGACCACTATGTAAGTGCTATGAAAGCCGTCATGTTAGGAATTTCTCCTGATGTAAGGTTTGTTGATATTTCTCATGAAATACCCCCCCAAGATATTATGGCTGGCGCCTGGGTCATTCGGAATGCCGCCTTTCTCTTCCCCCCTAAAAGTATTCATTTAGTGGTCGTTGACCCTGGGGTTGGAACCGACAGAAACCCTATTGTATTGGAGGTAAACGATCAGGTTTTTGTGGGCCCAGATAACGGCATTTTTTCGCTTTTTTTTGAGGAATTCAACTACAAAGCGTACAAATTAAACAAGCCAAAATACTGGAGAGATGTTCGATCAAGAACCTTTCACGGACGCGATATATTCTCACCCATTGCTGCTCATCTAGCCAAAGGTGTGAGCTTGCAAGAGTTGGGAGATCCCATTAGTGAGTTAGTGAGTTACCACTGGGCTGTCCCCATAGGGGATAAAGATGGTTTACAGGGATGGGTAATTCACATAGATCGTTTTGGAAACTTAATCACCAACATATCCGAAGAATTGATCGAACAAACCATTGGCCGCAGAAAAGTTCGAATATACGTAGGCAATACCATGATCGATCACCTGGTTAATACCTTTGAAGATGTGGCCCCAGGTGAGCCGGCCGCTTTTGTTGGGAGCTCCGGGATGATGGAAATAGGGATAAATCGAGGGAACGCCGCTGAAATGTTAAGTGTAGATAAAGGCACACAAATCTCATTGGTCCTCCAAAAGTAAGCTTTAGCTCGTTAGATTGGTTAAGCGAACGCAGTACCTTAAAGCTTCGTTTAATAGGCATGTGTGTTCGTAACGTTTAGTACCACAGCTCGTATACCTATGTGAATGACGGCAATCATGATGCAAATAATCCACTAATTTCAACTATAAGTTAGAAGCTATGTCATTGGAACTTCGTGCCCCACACAATGAACGCCTTTCTTTAGAACTACCGGTAGAGGCTGCGCAGCTAGGTACCCCTTTTAATGGGTCTATTTGTGCGGAAGATGGGCGGCTCTTATCTATTGATCGTAATATTGTGCAACTCGTTGAAAATAAGAGAACGTTTGATACCCTCGCTCAACTATCCAACCATATACCAGTTACTGCACAAGTATATGAGGATTTATGGAGACGACGCTCTATAGGTTTACTAAGTGGAGAAGATTTTAGTTTAGAAGAGGAAAAAAAACTATTACTAGATTGGACCGAGCCGAAAGGTGGGGAAAAGATATTAGACGTAGGCTGCTCCACGGCCTTTTATGCAAGAAGCCTACAAGATTACGAGCCTGGTGCACAGACAGTTGCACTAGACCTTTCCTTTCCCATGCTCCAAAAAGCTCGTGAAAAAGCGGTGGACGAAGAAGTTGACCTATTTTTATTGCAAGCCGACGCACGTCAACTTCCTTTTTTTGGTGATAGCTTCGATTTAGTTGCCATGGGAGGGACCTTAAACGAAGTATCCAATACCGCTCAGGTACTTACTGAAATTCGGAGAGTTCTACGACCGAATGGCCGCTTTTTTATTATGTATCTTCTAAAAAGTACCCATTGGTTAGGAAGAGTAGCTCAGGAATCCAGTTCATTGGGGGGCTTACATTTTTGGACCTATGAAGAATCTAAAAACCTATTTAGAGGGGCGGGTTTCACCATAGATCGAGTGGAAACGAAAGGTATTGTAGCCTTTGCACTACTGGGTTAACGGTACAACAATCTAAGTGCAACTATTCCAGAATACTTGCCTTACATTTGTTCCGGCGCATGGATACCCAAAATACCTAGTCCATTAGATAAAACCCTAGCGGTTTGTCTCGCCAATAGAACTCGAGCTTGTGCACACTCTTGTTCTACCCCCATAATTCTGCAGTCATGGTAGAAAGAGGTGAAGTCGGTCGCCACATCATTCAAATAATTAATTAACCGATGGGGTTCATTTGCGTCAGCGGCTCCTGCAATTGCTTTAGGTAATTTAAAGAGTGTTTTCATAAGGGTTAATTCCGAAGGATGAACCAGTGGTTTTAACTGCTCAAGAGTAGGGGATTCTGGAGCCGCGCCATATTCTTCTTCCGCTTTACGTAGGATACTGTGAATACGTGCATGTGCATACTGAAGATAAAATACTGGGTTCTTTTCGCCAGCCTCTTTGGCTTGTCCTATATCAAATTCCAAGTGAGTATTTGAAGATCTCATCAGGAAGAAAAATCGAGTAACATCCGAACCTACCTCATCCATTAATTCATCTAAAGTAACAAAATTAGCTTTTCGTGTACTCATTTTAAAAGGTTGGCCGTCTTTTACTAAGGTCACAAACTGATAGACAATAACACGTATTCGTTGCTCATCATAACCCAGTGCTTGTAATGCGGATAATACATCTGGGTAAGTTGCAATATGATCGGCACCAAATACGTCCACGCACTCATCGTAGCCTCTGTCTAATTTATTGGCATGATAGGCAATATCGGGTAGGCGATATGTTGGCTCTCCGGTACTTTTTACCAAAACAGTATCTTTTTCTTTTCCGAACTCGGTGGTTTTAAACCAGGTTGCCCCATCCGCTTCGTAGACCAAGCCTTTTTCTTTTAGCGCTGCCAGCACCTTCTCAATGTCTCCATTCTCATATAGATCAAATTCATTAAAGAAACTGTCCATATGAATATTCATTCGCTCCAATGTCTGACTAATGTCCGCAAAGATGGCTTCTTGGGCTACTTTTTTGAACGCCTCCCAATCCTTTTCTTCCCACTCTTTGCCGTATTGGTCAACAATTCCTTGGGCAATATCAATGATATAAGCACCCTCGTATCCTCCCTCTGGTAGCTCAATCGACTGACCTAATAACTGCTGGTATCGGGCTTGTACACTTTGACCTAATACCCTCATTTGGCGACCCGCATCGTTAAAATAATATTCCCGATCAACAGACGCCCCTGTCCATTCCAATAAGCGGGCAATCGTATCTCCTAATACCGCATTTCTTCCATGTCCCACAGTCAATGGCCCGGTAGGATTCGCACTCACAAATTCAATTTGGATCCGTTGCCCTTTTCTAGACGCTGTTTTACCAAAATCTGAGCCTTCTTCTATAATCGCCCTTAATTGTTGATATACATATTCCTTCGCAAATCGAAAGTTTATAAAGCCAGGCCCTGCAATTTCGATGGCCTCTAGCACTTGTGGGTCTAGTGGCATAGTATCGAGCAGTTGCTGGGCAATGGCACGAGGGTTTTGGCGCAGTGGTTTTGCTAAAAGCATGGCAATATTGGTCGATATGTCGCCATGTTCGGCGACTTTAGGAGATTCTAGTTGAATCTCAGGCGGCTCGGAGATATCAAGTCCGGATAAGGCCTTTTGGAGTAAATCATAGATGTAACTGTTCATGTCCCAAAGATACAGTTTTCCCTTGAATGGTGTAAGCCCAAAAGGGGGACAAAATCCCCCTTGGGCGTCTTTATACCAAGCCCTCACTTCGCATAGATACATAGTCATAGCCGGCAATAATGATATGATCATCTAGGGGCACTCCTAACATGGTACCGGCTTCTTGAATACGCTTTGTTAACTGTATGTCCGCATGAGATGCCCGTGCATTCCCAGAAGGGTGATTGTGTAAGACAATAATGGATTGGGCGTGGTGCAAAATAGATAGTCTCATAACTTCAGCCGGTTCTACTACGGTGGCACGACTACCGCCCGAACTAATTTGCTTAAAATCGATCATTTGTTTTTGATTATTCAAGAAGCAAACAATGAACACCTCTTTGGTTA
Organism: uncultured Balneolaceae bacterium; assembly: GCA_938091655.1. GTDB lineage: Bacteria > Bacteroidota > Rhodothermia > Balneolales > Balneolaceae > UBA1275. The sequence continues at coordinate 3,942 of CALKOA010000045.1, forward strand.
AATGGCGCAGTTTGGGTCCAAAAAACGCAGCTACCGCTTCTGGGCCCGTCATTTGAACGGGTACGATATCCGAAGGACTTTGCACCCGCCTAGAAAGTTCAAAACAAGCTTCTAAGGTAAGTGCTTTGACCTGGGCAATACCTGGAACTACCCGTAACTCTTTCCATTCTTTCCGGGACATACCATGCAGGCCTCCTGTCTCTTTTAAAAGTAATCGCGCCGTGTCTAACACATTATACTTTTTGGAACCCGATCGAATTAGTATGGCCAATAATTCTGCGTCCGTTAATAAGGAGGCGCCATGCCGTTTTAATTTTTCCCGTGGTTGCTCTTGGGAACTTAATTCTTGCACCCTGAAGTGGGACTGTTCATCATTCATAGTTTGCTCTGTTTTAACATTAATATTCTGTTAAAAAAGAGCGCCGAACGAGTGAGTTCTTACCTTATTATTTAATTAAAAATCAGTACTACAATACCGCATCCAATCCGATCCAATAGGAGAACCAGGGGGCACTCTCAACGCGGGGGAAGCTTCGAAAATAGCGGGATCATCGAGATATTGATCTATCATTAGCGCCGCTTGTCTGGCCATTGGCCGCATAAAACCCTCCATCATAGATGCTACCGATTCAAGTTTATCGAGCACAATCGCCTTGGTAAGTGGACTAGACTGACTTGACGCATGTAATGCAATCATATGGCGAACTACCTCATAATTGACCACTTCCTGAATGGCTCCCTGGTAACTCTGCGACTCCTCTTTCCCCCAAGTTACCGTCAATAGCGCATCCAAGGTTTCCTCCAAGCTTAGGTTATTGTCTCTGGCTCCGTACTCTACCAGGCGATTGGCTCTCTCCGGATGCAACAACAACCCAAGAGTCATATTTGCAGAAGACTGAGCAATACTTAAGGCATCCAGGGATGGACCGGTTCTACCGCTGAATAATTCTCTGGTCGATGGGAGCCCGGCCGGCCGCGGCGGTATCATATCGAGCAGTGAAGGGGGTAGAGCCAAGACCTTCGGCTCTAAGGTAGATAATACGGCTTGTAGGGCATTTCGCTGAGCACTTGCGCGGACAATCCGAGGGCTAGGCTGATTATCTCCTTTAATTTTGTAGGTATATTCCATACCCCCAATTAACTTCACAGTACCTTCAACCTGGTATCGGTGGAAAAAATAAATGGGCACCAGAACATCTTCCAAATAAGTTGTAGGACGACCACTGGGTATATTTGCCATTCCAAATTGTGTAAGCGCAATGTCTCGCACCTCTAAAATATGAGCCAATTGTTCGATCGGATCTTGTCCATAATCCCATAAATGCGCCGTTGGATGCGCCCCCCCTTGTGGTCGTGCATCATTGTCAGAAATATAATCCAATCCCCTAGCATGGACCTGCTCAAGTAGTTCATTCAAGGCCTTTGTTTCATCTACATTGTCGGGGAAATCTTGGTATCCATAGGCTATGGTAACTTTATCCCAATCGCCAATGGCGGTATCGTATGCATCATCCAGATTCAATTCTCCATCAATAATATCCACCTTAGGGTGAGGGTAATCCATAACGGACGCTCGATCGTTTACACTTGAAGCAAAATTGTGATAGATTCCTAAAGTGTGCCCTACTTCATGCGCAGAGAGTTGTCGAATTCGCGCTAAGGCCATCTCCATCATGGGTGAGTTTGCTAGGTTTTCCAGCACACCCTCACTTTCAGATTCTTCGCTAAATGGAGCCAATAAGCCGGTGGCAATCATATAATCTTGGCGCACTCGTAATGAGCCCAAAAGAACATTCCCCTTGATAATTTCACCGGTTCTCGGATCAACCACAGATCCTCCATAGGACCATCCTCGAGTGGAGCGATGCACCCAGTTAATCACATTGTATCGAATATCTAGGGGATGAGCATCGTCAGGTAGTACTTTTACCTGAAAAGCATCTTTATATCCAATAGCTTCAAATGCTTGATTCCACCATCGAGCTCCATCCAATAAGGCTGATCGAACGGGCTCGGGAGTCCCGTTATCTAAATAATAGATAATCGGTTCAACGGCCTCACTTACTTCCGCTGTAGGATTTTTTTTCTCTAGCCTGTGACGATTAATAAATCGAACGGCCATATCTTGCTCAATAGGTGAAGCATAATCCATAAAGGTCGTTGGGTAATAGCCCGCTCTAGGATCATAGACTCTTGGGGTATACTTATTATCTGGAAGCTCAACAAAAGAATGATGTTGCCGCACCGTTATGGCCGACGGGTCAGGTACCACTGATCGTACTTCGCGACCAGGATTACTCCCTGTAAACGTAAGCATGGTTTCGAATTCTGTATTCTTTGGGAAGTTGAACGTCCCTTCTGAGTACAGAGCTGAACGGCTCTTATCCAAGCTATAAGAACCTTCCCGCATCCCGCGTAAACGATCGGTAACTCCATGAGCATCTCGCATCAAAAAAGGGGTTAAATCGATCAAATATGCTCCATTTTCTTCGGCCTCTATAGGAAAACCGTACAGTATCGATGAGGCAAACGCCTCCCGTACCGACTTTTTTTCTAACTCATTATCAGATTGGGCTATATACCGTAGATTGGGCTGTATAAGAAATAATTTAGGCCCTCTTTTTTCGAAATACACCACTCGTTCACCGCCCTGCTGACTCCTATCCAAACCAATATCATTGGATCCAACCCCAGCAGCTAAGTAGTTAGCATAAAGAAATTCGTTATTTAACTCGGTTACTTTTAACCAAAGCTTATCTTCATTCTGATCAAAATAATAGGTGAAAAAGCCCTCTGTGGCCTCTAAATCAGCTACTTTCTCTGAAATATTTTGGGCGTAACTAGCTCCAACAAAAAGGATCTGAATCAAGAAAAGAAACAGCAACTTGTGCCCGGCCAAACGATAGAATAATTTACTTTTTCGGGTTGATGGTATCGCCGTAGACTCAACGGTTCTTGAATAATTATTCCACATATTAATACGATTTAAATTAGGGTCGGGTTACTCTTGAAGGGATTCATTTTTCATCCTATCAAAATAATCATGAGCAGCGCTCATGACTTTTGGAGACAACAGAATGGCCGCTGTCATTGTAGGAATGGCCATTAATGCAAACATTCCATCGGTAAAATTCAAGACGGCTTCAATGGTGGCTACCGAACCAAAAATAATGGCCGCCGCATAGAAATAGTTAAAGTACTTCTGCCGCTCCGCTCCAGCCAAAAAGCCTAAACACTTTGTGCTGTAATACGAATAGGTGAACAAAGAGCTAAAGGCAAATATGAGTACACAAACCATGAGCACATACACCCCTATGGGACCCATCGCCTCCTGAAATGCCGAGGCCGTCAAGCTAATCCCATTAACATCACCAGAGGTCCAAACTCCCGTCACTAAAATGGCCAAAGCAGTCATGGTACAGACCACTAATGTATCAATAAACGGTCCCATCATAGCCACCAAGCCCTCACGCACTGGCTCTTTAGTTTTGGCTGCACCATGAGCCAATGTCGCGGTTCCTATTCCTGCTTCGTTTGAAAATGCAGCTCTTCGAACCCCTGTTATAATCAAGGCCCCAACGGCTCCACCCATTACCGAATTTGCGGTAAAAGCGTCCGTAACAATTAAGAGCAGATACTCTCCAAGCACATCCACATGTACTAGTAAAATATAGGCTACACTTCCTACGTAAAGCACCACCATAGCCGGCACCATTTTTGACGCAACCTTCCCGATTCGCTTTATGCCCCCAAAAATGACCAACGATACCACCGCTAAAATGACTAAGCCACTTATTAAATCAGTATTAAAGTGGTTATTGGGGTCGGAAATTCCATTCGGAATAAGTAAAAAATCACGTACAATTTGAGTCACTTGATTGGCTTGAAAGATGGGTAACGGGCCAAACAACCCAGCCACTGCAAAAAGTCCCGCCAACGGTTTCCATTTTTTACCCAATCCCTCGGTAATAATGTACATAGTCCCCCCTTGCAAATGTCCCTCGGAATCATGTCCTCGATACATAACAGAAAGTGTACAGGTAAAGAACTTCGTCGCCATACCAACTATGGCACTAATCCACATCCAAAAAACAGCGCCAGGGCCCCCGACGGCAATCGCTACCGCCACCCCACTTATGTTCCCCATTCCTACCGTTGCCGCTAGTGCACTTGCCAAGGCTTCAAAGTGACTAATATCTCCTGGGTCGTCTGGGTTATCGTATTTTCCCCGCAATACTTCAATAGCATGCCAGAAATATCGGTAGGGGATAAATCGAGAGTAAATTAGAAAGTACAGACCACCACCTACTAATAGTACGACTAATGGAGTCCCCCACATGAATGACGAAAAACCGGCTAAAATACGATCTATTGTTTCCAGAACTGCGTTAATTTAGTTACTAATAAAGGTCTTAAACTCGTTCTAAAAGAGGGAAATCACAAATAAAAAAGGCGATTAATTACAGAATCTTGAAGCGGTTAACAATTACACCCAATCAAAAAAGCGCCCCAGGCCATTTATAACAAACTGTACTCCTATGGATAGGGCAATAAAGCCCATCATCCGGGTAATCACTGTCATACCGGACTTTCCAATAAATTTGTTCAACCATGGCGCCACCCTAAGTATGACAAAAGCTGACAGGGCCGTCAAGAAAACTGCAACTCCATTTACCATATAATCGGTCAAGCTAGCTGCTTGAGATCCAAATCCAATAACCACGGCAATGCTACCTGGGCCTGAGAGCAACGGCATTGCTAACGGACTAAAAGAAACATCTTCTTTTTCCATAGCGGCCACTTGATCTTCTTTTGATAGCTTTCTTCCCCCTGTTTCAGGGTTCATCATGGAAAAACCGGCTTTCATAATTACCAGGCCTCCCGCTATTCGAATTCCCGACATACTAATTCCAAAAAATTGCAGTATATATGTACCGGCAAATAAAAAGGTAATTAGCACAAAAAACATATAAACGGTGGCTTTTCGGGCCGTCAGTTTGCGTTCAGCTTCGGTGTCTTCCTTAGTTAAAGCCATAAAAACCGGCATTGCGGTAATGGGATTAACCACCGAAAATAACGAGGTAAAACTAGCAAATAAAAGGGCTCCAATACCCATAATCGGTAGGAAATTTAAGGTTTGACACCCTTATAGGACACTCTGAGGGTAGCTTTTATGATTATTAATTTACAGACGTGCTGAATAAATTAAAGATACGGACTCTACATCGAATTTCATCCATACAGAGTTAATTTTCCTAAAATAATGCACGCTATTTTTAAGCTTCGTATTTTTTACATAATTGTTGAATACTCAACACCTTTACTCAACAAGCGCAGCTAGCACAAACTATATAAGTATGTTACAACATATAGATTCCATCCTTGAGCGTCATCTTGATCTAAGCCAAACCTTAACTGAGGTTGCGCAAGTACTACACGCCGAATTTGAGCATTTTGATTGGGTGGGTTTCTACCTCGATGATCAAGACAAAAAAGGCTTTTTAAAACTTGGTCCTTATATAGGGCCAGCCACCGATCATGTTTCTATTCCATATGGTAAGGGTATTTGTGGACAAGTTGCGGTCTCACTACAAACATTTGTTTCACAAGATGTGAGTGCAGAAGATAACTATATTGCCTGCAGTACCGAGGTGCAGTCGGAGATCGTAGTGCCCATTCTAAAAAATGGGGTATTTGTCGCTCAGATAGATGTTGATTCAAACACAAAGAATTCAATCACCAAAGAGCAAACCGAGCTGCTAGAAGCAATTTGCACTAAATTATCACCTCTTTTTTAACGTTTTCTCTCGGTTTCTGGGACCTTAGTGTCTCTCAAAAGCTTTGGTTTTTCCAGAACCTTAGCATAGTACTGGACCCGTGTTCCTACTAAATCCTTAAAAAGGACACCTAGGCCCGCTAATTAACTGAATTTCGTTAATCTCATCAGGAATAATCACTCGGGTATAGGATTGATCAAGCCATTCGGTATACCACTGATCGCGAACCTGTCCTCGGAGTTCCACGTAAAAATGCTGCTCAGAAGCCCCATCAATGAGCACGGGATAGGCGCTTGTAACGACAAGATCTTCTAAATGACCATCGAAGTACCACGTTTCACTTTCATCACACAAAACAAACTCTGGTCCTGATGGCCCCTTCATATACCCTCGATACACATTAAAATTGTCCCGCTGTATCGTTGCATCACGTAAAGCCTTCATCTGTGCGACCATATTTAACACATCGCTGCTCGTGCTACTCATTTCATAGGTGTCTGGGCTTAAGTGCTGATATCGTCTAAAATAATTCTCAACACGGGCCTCCACATGCAACACCCATTCATCCTCCAGCGACAAGCTATCCCTTACCAACGAATCCGCTGGTTCTAACGTCCAGATATCAGATTGATCAAATTTCTGATATACTCGTTGCCAATCAGGTTCTTCAAACCATTCTGGTATACAGTATTCGAATTGAGCCGTCTCCTTAAAATCTTTGCATTCTCCTTCAATAAACCAGCGAATATTATGTTGAGGTGATTCAACATCAATGGCGAGATTTTTCTCCCAAAACAGAATATAAGCCCCCTCAATATCTTTGGTTTTTTTTATCCTCAAGGCATGATAGGGAGATATAGGCGAGCTCAATACCACCCTAAACTCTTCCTCTTCTGCCCCTAGGGTACCTTCATACATTGCACCCCACCCCAGTGAATCGGCAATTTCTTGAGGAAAAGCTCGCGGGCTGCTTAATAGGGTCGTTGGTAACACTACGTGCTCAACCTTTGACATTTTATGTGTACTTCCGCAGGAACTAAACATGGAAACGCTAATAAACACGACAAGCGCAGTGAGGATAACTGACTTCCTATTGGTTTGTGTTCTATTTGTGCCCTGCATATCACTGGTCTCAATTACTTCCATATTAATCATCGCTATTTAAGAGTGCACAGCTCAATGGCATTAGCTAGAGAATCAAACTTATTTTCTGCAGTAGGTAAAAATTCCTGTGCCACATAGCCCGTAAACCCAGTGTCTTGTATCGCCTGCATAATAGCTGGGTAATTTAATTCTTGGCTTTGATCAATTTCATTTCTTCCGGGTACCCCAGCCGTATGATAGTGAGCAATATAAGGGTGATATTTCTGAATCGTTGCGATGATATCGCCTTCCATCACCTGCATGTGGTAAATATCATATAATAATTTAAAATGGTCTGAGCCTATTTTTTCGCACAAGCTTGCACCCCAAACCGTATGATCACACTGATAATCTTTGTGGTCCACCTTAGAGTTCAACAACTCCATAACCAATGTAATCCCATATTTTTGAGCTAGAGAAACAATGGGGTCTAAACCAATAGCGCATTGCTCCATTCCCTGCTCGTCTCCTATGCCACGCCTATTTCCAGAGAAACAAATAAGATTCTGAATGCCTAAATCGGCCAAAACAGGAATAAGCTGACTATATTCTTTTTGTAATGCCGCATGATAAGCAGGATCATTGAAACCGTTCGTTAAACTTAAGGGAACGCTATTAGCAACGGCGCAATGTAGCCCCCTCTGCTGTACTTTTTTAATATCAGGGGGATCCAGTAGCTCAATAGAATCAATTTTGAGCTCAATGGCCACTTCGCACAGTTCTTCCAGTGGCACCGAGGAATAGGTCCACCTACAAACCGAGTGTTTATATCCCTGCGCAGAAACCTTAGAACCACTCGTGTCATTGGATAGTGTTTGCTCGTTCCGCGTAAACGCCCCTTGAGCATCTGAAAAGCTAGAAATCGTAGCTTTAGCTGCTTGTATACCAAGTGCGGAGGCAAAAATACCTTTAATCGCTTTTTTTCTATCCATTTTTAATACCCACTTTAGCTGGTCATGAGTTAACTGGTCTTAAGCTGCGCTTTTTTAAGATACTTCATCAACAAGATACCAGCAATAATGACATAGGCAAGCAAACTAAGCTGCAGATTGGTCATATTTGCAAAAGCTACAAACTCTCTGTCTCCTCTTATAAATTCTAAAGCAAAGCGAAGTAACGCATAACCACCAGTATGTACATAAAATATAATGGGCGAATTTTTGTTACTCTTCCAATATTTGTTAAATAAATAGATAACCACGGCAAGTATGGCAAAGTCCCCCAGCATTTCGTACAGCTGCGTCGGATGTAAAGGGGCCGTCATCGTAGAGCCCGCTTCTACAAGCCCTCGTTCAAATGACCATTGCCAAGCGGAAGATGAATAGGCTAATTCTGTTTCAAACGATGGGATCCATGTACCATATCGCGGGAACTGAACCCCAAACATACTGTTGGTGGCTGTTCCATAGGCGTCTCCATTTAAAAAACAACCGATACGTCCAACTGCTTGGCCTATTAAAATACCGGGTGATAGCAAAGAAAAATATTCGAAATAATTTAATTTCTTTCTTTTGGTAAAAAAATAGCCCCCTAGCATACCCCCCAAAAGTCCCCCTGTTATACTATTGCCCGCTCCGCTTAGACTAAACAGGATGGATGGATTACTCAAGAATAGATCTAGATTCCAAAAGAGAAAATGAGAGAGCCGAGCACCTAACAAAGCCCCCAAAATAGACCAAGTCACCAAGCCTTCAAACCATTCTGTTTTGCCTCCGTTGGCTTTTACCCACCTATAACAGACATATACCCCAAGACCTATCGAGATCAAAAAGTAAAGACCTTCATAAAAATAGATTTGATTGAAGCCTATATCTAAATGGATGGGAAACATGATAATCAAAGGTTAGTTTGGGCGCTTCGTTTATAGCCACTTTTTTTAGTTCTTCCTTAATAATACTGAAAGCACATTTATGATGGTATTATCAATTTAAGAGGAATCGTCTCTTAATGTATCCACCTGAATACACCAATTCTTCTATTATAATTGCCCTAGTCCTTTCAAATAATCTTTTAAGAAGCGGCCTGTGTGGCTATCATTCGTGGCCATTATTTCTTCAGGTGTTCCCTCTGCTACCACTTGTCCACCCCTAAATCCGCCGTCTGGACCTACATCAATTACCCAGTCGGCACTCTTTATGACATCGAGATTATGCTCGATAATAATTACCGAGTGCCCGGCCTCAACTAATTCGTTGAAGGCTTTGAGTAACTTAGCAACATCATCGAAATGAAGGCCAGTGGTTGGTTCGTCAAAGAAATAAACGGTGTGTTCATGGCTTGTTTTGGTTAAAAACCGTGCCAATTTGACCCGCTGAGCCTCTCCACCGGAAAGGGTGGTCGCGCTTTGACCTAAGGTAAGATACCCTAACCCCACTTTTTCTAGGGGTTCTAGTTTTTTCACAATATTTGGCTCATCCACAAAAAAGTCAATGGCTTCTGATATAGGCATGTTTAAAACCTGCTCAACGCTTCTACCTCGGTAGTGTACCTGCAGAATATCCTTCCGAAACCGAGCACCGTTGCATTCTTCGCAAATGAGCTCTATGTCTGCCATGAATTGCATTTCAATCTTTTGAACCCCTTCACCCTGGCAGCTTTCGCAACGACCACCTGGCACGTTAAAACTAAAGTGACCAGGAGTATAGCCCATGATTTTAGCTTGCCTAGTGCTTGCAAAAACATCTCGTATACCGTCGAAAGCCTTTGTATAGGTAGCTGGGTTTGATCGAGAAGATCGCCCAATTGGGGATTGATCGACCATTTCAACATGATGAACCCTCCCCATCCCTGTTAAGGACCGGTGGCGCCCCACTGTTTCGTTATAATTGCCAAAATGCTTTTTTATCCCTTTATACACTGTATCGTGCACAAGGGTTGATTTTCCTGATCCTGAAACCCCGGTTACTACCAGCAATAACCCAAGTGGGATGTTCACATCCACATTTTTCAGATTATGCTCGCTTGCTCCCTTCAACTCTAAGAAATGACCTGAACCTGAGCGTCGTTGAGCAGGTACGGGGATGAGCGCTTGTCCACTCAAATAACGACCTGTTAAGGTTGGGGCCTCCAATAATTGAGGGTATGCCCCCTCAAAAACCACTTCACCCCCAAGCACCCCAGCAAATGGCCCAATATCGATAATATGGTCTGCAGCTCGCATCATTTCACTGTCATGCTCAACTACCAGCACCGTATTTCCAATGTCTCGAAGAGATTCTAGAATTTTAATAAGTCGGTCATTATCCCTGGGATGTAGACCTATGGTGGGTTCATCGAGGACGTATAAACTACCTATTAAAGAACTTCCCAAAGCGTTTGCTAAACTTATTCGTTGTGACTCTCCACCGCTCAGGGTATTGGCTAGCCTGTCAAGAGTTAGATAATCTAAGCCAACCTCAACCAAATATTTAAGTCGTTTTTTTATCTCGTACACCAATTGTCCAGCAACACCTAGTTCGAATTCACTTAACTTAAGTTCATCAAAATACTTCTTTGCATGACCAATGGTTAATTCAGAGACCTCACCAAGGTGCATCTCACCCACTCGTACATACTGTGCATCTTTTCTAATGCGATACCCTTCACATTCTGAGCAACGACTATATCCTCTATAACGAGCATACAGTACTCGCATATGTACTTTATAATTTTGTGATCGTACCTGATCAAAGAAAGCGTGAATACCGATGTACTCATCCTTTCCTTTCCATAGCGCTCGCTTAACCTCTTTCGATAGCTCACGGTAAGGTAGATCAATAGGCCATCGTTCGCGCGCAGCCACTCGGATTAGGTCACGTAAATGCTGTGAAAATTTAGGAGAGTCAAAAGGAGCGATGGTATTGTTTCTAATACTTTTCTCGTGATCAGGTATGACAAGATTCTCATCTATCCCGGCCACCCGACCAAAGCCTTCGCATTGAGAACAAGCACCAAATGGATTGTTGAATGAGAACATTTGTGGCGTTGGCTCTACAAACTCCATACCATCACGCTCAAAACGTTCACTAAAGGGCTGTTCCTGTTCCCCCCGAATCTTAATAGAGGCTTTACCTAGACCTTGCCTAAATGCGGTTTCAAGGGAATCTGCCATGCGAGATCTAGTGGTATCATCGGATTTATTGACCAGTCGATCGACCAATACTCTGTAATCGCTGGGGCGGTGATTATCAGGTAACACTAGATGATCATTGTTCGCTTGTGAAGAGTTTTTTTTCGCCGCTCTGGCTGATTTTGTCTCTGACTTTTTACCCGTTTCTTTCCCCTCACCCTCTATTTGGGATGGTGGAGTTAAGGTGCTAATATCCAACACTTCTTCTGTTTCCATGTGCAATAGCCGAGTAAAACCTTTCTCCTTCAGTAGTTTTAACTCATCGCTAATCGAATGACTGCCGTGATCAGGAATAGGATACAGCACATAGAATCGAATGCCTTCCTCAAGTTTCTCTTCAATATAATTAACCACATCCCCTGGTGTATCTTTTGTGACTAATTCACCCGATTTCGGACTATAGGTTTTTCCGATGCGTGCAAATAACAAACGTAAATAATCATAAATTTCTGTGGTCGTACCAACTGTTGAACGAGGATTGGATGAGGTGGTTTTTTGTTGAATGGCCATGGCTGGAGAGATGCCATGAATATGATCTACCTCCGGCTTATCCATCCTCTCTAGGAATTGCCGAGCATAACTAGATAGGCTTTCAACATATCGTCTTTGCCCTTCGGCGTATATAGTGTCAAAGGCTAAACTAGACTTTCCAGAGCCGGAAACCCCGGTTATAACCGTTAGACTATTCCGAGGTATTTGAACCTCAATATTCTTCAGATTATGCGTTCGCGCACCTTGTACTACGATAGGTCGCGACTTTTGTCGGTTATCTTTCTTTTGGCTGGTATGTTCCGTGGCTTGTTTAGGCACTAGCTCTCGTTCACTCCTGATAGTATGCTAATTAGTCAATCCTGAAAGATAGCATTTTCATGGGCCTTATCTAAGCTGTTTATCGGTATTTTATTTCGCTTTTTTCTGTATTTCCAGTCAAAATGAACCCATTCTTTTCCATCCGACTCTAAAAACAAGGCCTCTCTTTCACGCAAATCCCAGAGGGTTATTTGGTTATTTTTTAACCGGTCAAATACCACCGGTGAGGGATGCGAGTAACGATTGTTAATGCCTGCCGATATGACCGCATAATTGGGCAATACCCTACCTAACAAACCGGCTGAGCTGCTGGTTTTACTACCATGATGGCCAATTTTTATAATTTGTGCTGCAAGAGTGGAATCGTACGTAGCTATTAGTTCTTTTTCTAATTCGATCTCCGCATCCCCCATAAGTAAAACTGCGGTATCATCGTATTGTAGATGCACGGTGATAGAAGAATTATTCACGGTGGTTGAATATGGGCTAAGGCTAGGGCTTAGTATTCGGATTAGTACCCTTGGATCTAAATTAAGGGTCTCACCTTGCTTAAGCATGAGCACCGGAATTTCCATGGATTGAGCCGTTTCCAGCCATTCGCTATGTGTGTTTGATGCGTATGGATAACCGCTATGAGCTATTTGTCGCACCCTCCCTTGTTCTATTAGGGTTTTGCTACTACCTATATGATCGGCATGGGGATGGGAATGAATTAATAGGTCAATGGCATCAATGTCGAGTTTATCCAGGGTTGCAATGATGCTACGGCTATTAGAGCGTCCAGCATACCAAGCCGGTCCTGAGTCAACAAGTAGGCTTTTCCCATTGGGCAACTGTACTAGAGTTGCATCACCCTGACCCACATGTAAAAAGATTACACGCAGCGTAGGGCTTGTCCAACGTAGATTGAATACGAACAATCCCATCATCATAACAAAAACAACCATAACCAAACTCATCGATAATGGGGACCTGCTACTTGCTAAACTCCTTTTCCTGCCATGCCCACCAAATCCTTGGATTGGAACCCTTGCAAAGGGGCGATTTATGACCAACCGGTCTACTGATTTGACCTGTATCCATTTCGACCATCTAACCAGGCCCACATATAATGAGGCAATAGTAACGGCTACCAGCACAATCCACAAACTAGAGGCCATTCGCGGTACCTCCAACCAGCTACCCGGTAGCTCCACCATGCCCGCACCCCACCTTAAGCTTAGGTCAAACAAACTGTCTAAAGGGCGCAATAGTAGCGAAAAGGCTTGTTCATTAGGCCAAATCAAGCGAAGATAGCTTCCTATCATTGCCAATGGTAAGCAGAGTGAAAGTAAAGGCAGAAAGAAGGCATTTACCCATGGCCCAATGACCGAAAAAACATCGAAATACGTTAATTGTAACGGTAAAAGAGCCACTTGAAGGGTAAAGGAAATAAAAAATGAGGTAATTATGGTCTTAAAAGTCATGCTCACTAATCGGCGCCACAATGATAACCCGGATAATGGATGTTTCGATGATCCCCATCTTTTTGAGAATAACTGCTCCAATTCTGGGTAAGCAAGTAGTAAAAAGCTCACCGCTAGATAAGATAGCTGAAAACCCGGGGCAAATAACTGGTTTGGATCGCTAAGTAACAAGAAAAATGCAGACCATGCCATACTATTTATGGGGTTAACCTGTTGAAAGAACAATAATGTACCCACATAAAAAACCGCCATCATCGTTGCCCTTTTTACAGAAACGCTGCCTCCCGTAAACGAAGCATATAAAAACATAGCCCCCATAAAAAACCCGAAGAACAGAGCTTTTTTTATAACCAGCATCCCCCTAAACCTGCCAATTATGTACACACTACGCCGGTTGGAACGGCGACTACTGGTAAATAGTAACCCTGACTGTCCACCAGATTCATACCTTGGCTTATGATTAAGCCTACGGAGTAAAAGAAAGAACGGGGCCGCCACAAAACCTACATGCAAACCGGAGACAGCCATTATGTGAGAAAGACCTAATTTTGCAAATATTTCTCGATGATGCGATGGTATTTCGTGTTTATACCCCCAAATAATACCCGCTAGTAACTCTTTATACCTAACCCCATGAACTCCCCCCGTTAGGTCCGCTATACCCTGAGGTCGAACTTCACTAATTCCTAGTTTTTTAGATGTGTTTACATCATCCAGCCAGACCCCCAATAATGATGCTTGAAGTTGTATGTTGCTATTTTTTAAAGAAGCTAGTTGATCAAAATCTCCTGGGTTCATACGCTCTTGACGAACAAAACCTTGCACTAAAAAAAGCCCCTTATTTTTGAGTAATTCCTGTCCTACAGTGGGCAGAGGTGATTGATCTGACCACATAATTTGCTCTAACCAATCATCCTGAACTAAGCTTGGCACCCCCTTAATCTCAACTGAGTCTGAACGGTCTATCTCGGGCACTGCTTGTGTGGTATAAGCCCAAATCTGTATCGGCCTTGCAAGGCGCTTACTAAACGCTAATTCTGACTCAAAGGCTCGCATCTTATCTGCGCGTATGGTGTATCGAAATGCTTGCTTATTTTTGGTTGGGACCACCTCCATTATTTCACCTTCTACCACGCTTAATGCTCCTTCTCGTAACTGCTGATGGCCTAAGGCCGTTATTTCCGCTTCGATTTGCTGCCATAATCCCGCGTGAAACAACCCACTTAGAACTAGCAGTACTGCGTATATCACATTTTTATTGACTCGTCTTTGAAAGAGCTTATGTTTCGGCCTGTTTATACATACATTCAATATTTTTATCTTAAGCCTTCCTTGGGTTAATGCTCTTTTCATCAGCTTTCCATGTTTCATTTGGTCCGTTAATAGGTATAAGGTGATGAGTAGTTGAGCGGCCAATACCAAGAGCACGACTCCTATACCTGCGTACATCGCTTTTTCATCCATCACAAATGAGTAGAAGGCCCATTTATGAAGAACTATACCGAGCATATATAACAGTAGAATCCTAAGCGCTGGTTGGGTATTCATTTCTTTCTGTACTTGGGTAATAAATTGAGTTTGGTATCACGCAACCTGTTGAGGTGTGCTGACGTTGCTTTTTTGATGCAGCTTCATGGGTGTTTTTTGTGCTTTGTTTGTAGTAACCAGTAGACCTTAGTCGTAAATTAGCCTTACGTTAAATTTTGTTCGCCTGTATAGTATTACTGATTTGGTCTTGGTGATTGATGCTAATTTTTGCGTAATTCCATGCATCTAACTTTAATAAACGTTGCGGCTATGAAGAGAAAAGATTTTTTAACCAGGGTTGGTTTAGCAGGCGCTGGATTTAGTATTGTTCCTCGTCATGTATTGGGAGGCAAGGGTTTCACTGCGCCTAGCGATACCTTATATATAGGGGCTATCGGGGCAGGTGGAAGGGGAAATGACAACCTACGTCAGTTAGCTCTACATCCAAATGTAAAAGTATCTCATCTGTGCGACGTAGACGAACGTATGGTAAGCCGCGCAAAGGAGGCCTATCCAAATGCGCCTTTCTATAAGGATTACCGAAAAATGCTGGATTCGCACGAATCCGAAATAGATGCCATAGTCGTATCTACTCCAGATCACAATCATGCGGTACAAACGATGGGGGCCATTCAGCGAGGCATGCATGTATATGTTG
The DNA here is from genome assembly GCA_938091655.1 of uncultured Balneolaceae bacterium. Classification (GTDB taxonomy): domain Bacteria; phylum Bacteroidota; class Rhodothermia; order Balneolales; family Balneolaceae; genus UBA1275. Next base: position 19,431 of record CALKOA010000045.1, read on the forward strand.
AAAAACCCTTAACGCATGATATCTATGAGGCTAGGATGCTGACGGAGGCTGCAAAAAAACATAAAGTAGTCACACAAATGGGCAATTACGGGTCTTCAGGTGACGGGGTTCGGCAAATGAAAGAATGGTTACAAGCGGGTATTATTGGGAAAGCTCATACCGTCTATGTTTGGACTAATCGCCCTGTTTGGCCCCAGGGAATTAGCTGGCCGGCCAGTCCCGCGCCAGTACCTGATGGATTGGACTGGGACTTATGGTTGGGTACGGCACCATACAAAGAATATGTGGAGGGGCTCGCTCCTTTTAATTGGAGGGGATGGTCCGATTATGGAACCGGCGCACTCGGAGACATGGGATGCCATTTAATGGAAACTCCCTTTAATGTTCTTGATCTTGGCTACCCAGACCGAGTTGAATGTAGTGTTGGAGCGGTGTATGTTGACGAATTCCGGCGCGGAGAGTTTCCTGATGGATTTCCGCCTTCTTCTCATGTGGTATTACGCTTCCCTTATCAAAATGGTGATTTTATAAAACTGCATTGGATGGACGGAGGTATTCAGCCTGCCAGACCCGAAGAATTGGAACCTGATGAACTCATGGGTGATGGGGGTAACGGGGTAATTATTATCGGGGATCGCGGTAAAATGATGTGCGACACCTATGGTCGGAAGGCCCGACTTCTCCCTACTCGGCTAAATGGCCTTGTGCAAGTACCCCAAACGCTACCCCGTGTTCCCGAAGGACATCATCACCAATGGGTAAATGCTTGTTTAGCGGGGTATGGCGAGCATGAACTGAGTTCCTCTTTTGATATCGCAGGTCCACTAACCGAAAGTGTGCTGATGGGTAATTTAGCTATACGAAGCTATGACTATAAGGAAGAATACAAAGAGACTTACACCGAAGAAGGGGTGGAGATGGAGAGAATGCGTACTCGCTACCCAGGTCGGGGTATTCAGCTTTTATGGGACGGGCCAACCATGAAGGTAACCAACTTCGAACCAGCTAATGCTTTTATCCGTAGAAAATACCGAGAAGGATGGGGTTCAGGAGCGCTTTAAACTCCCTCTACCCGGAAAATTCCTTGTCCCGTAACACCCACGTAGATATACCCATCGGGTCCTTGTTTAATACTACGCACGCGGCCTATTCCCTGAAGTACTTCTGTTCGTGAAATAACGGTGTCACCTTCGAGTTGGAGTAATTCTACCAATCCAAATTTTAGAGAACCGACCAATAAATGCCCTTTCCAATTGGGGTATCGATCGCTGGTAACAAAGGTCATCCCCGAAGGGGCAATAGATGGAACCCAATACTGAATGGGCTGCTCCATACCCTCACGAACGGAATCCTCAGCAAAAGGAGTTCCATTGTAATTTATTCCATAGCTAATGACAGGCCAACCATAATTCTTGCCTGGCTGTATGATATTCAACTCATCGCCTCCACGCGGTCCATGTTCATGCGCCCACATTTGACCCGTGACCGGGTGCCGCTCCATTCCTTGCTGGTTTCGATGGCCATATGAATAAACCGCCTCAATGACGTTAGCCTGTCCTACAAAGGGGTTATCTTGGGGTATACTTCCATCGTCATTTATTCGATAGACTTTTCCACCGTCGACAGAAAGGCTTTGAGGATTTACATCCCTATTACCACGATCACCGATGGTAAAATAGAGCGTGCCATCGGTTCCAAACTCGAGGCGACTGCCGTAGTGTACGCCTCTTTTGCTGTTCGGTGTGGCTTTATAGAGTGTTTCTACCTGCTCTAAGCCATTTTCCCCTAATTTTGCACGGATAATTTTGGTGTTCGCCCCCTCACCATCTCCCGCGGTGGATGAATAGCTAAAATAGATCCATCCATTTTCTGCATGATTAGGATGTGTTTGAACATCTAAAAATCCTCCTTGACGCTCAGGATAGAGGTCTCCAAGTACCTCCTTGTATTCCGCTACTATTTCGCCTTCCCGCACCACATATAAAATTCCTGATCGATCCGTAACCAATAACTCACCGCTAGACAACCAATCCATTCCCCATGGCACTTCTATGCCGTTTACATAACTAGTGAAGGTATATTCATTTTGTGCTTGGGGGGTGGAAGAAGCCGCACATGACAGCCAAAATAAAAGAGTAAAGCCCAGGGGGTAAAAAGTGGCTTTTTTAAACATATTAGTGATGGTTAAGAATGGTTTGATGAGTAATCTACGTTAGAATTGACTTAATTATTGAACATTTGTAACGGGTTTATGCCCATGTGCCTACGTCATGGCTATACCTAACGATATAAAAACTGCCGAAGTTCATCGGTATTCATAAACCCAGTACGCCGCTTTAATTGATTGCCATTTGGATCTAATATTAAGGTGCCAGGAAAAACATAAATGCCCTGCTGTTGAGCCCACGTTCTAGAACTAAGTTCCTGCCCCTGGAAACGTAAAGGTTCATCGGTATTTCCGTTCACTTTTACAGGGATATACCCAGCGTCTAAAACCGCCCGTACCGTGGTGTCTGGATATACTTCCCGCTCCATGGCTCGACAGTATTTACACCCATCTTCGTATACATCAACCAGAACTAGCTTATCAGAATCTTTAGCTTCTTGCAAACCTACGTCCAAGCTACGCCAGTCAGGTGCGTTTTGGATTTCTACAGGGGCGGTTTTCTGTATAGCATTGTAGACAAATACACCTAAAAATGCCCCTAAAACAATGGCGATAATAGATTTTTTAGTCATTACATTCTTTGCTTAGCCTCAATTTTATCTAATTATAATAGTATCTTTAACACAACTAATAGTACAAAATATGGGCATTTGATACATGACAAATTCTGTAATAGAGCAATACAAACTTGGAGCCGTACAGGTAAAGGTAAGCGCCTCAGAACGACCCAACAAATATACTGTACATTGTTCCAATGGTATATTTTCATCGGAATTTACCGTTAGTGAGTACGAGTTTAAGCATTATAGACGACTCATGAATCAGCGTATCACTGAAGCGTTTAATCAGGCAAATGACCCTCATTCCGAATCAGACTCTGACCATGCCTAAGCAAATTGGTAGTTTAATCCTTTATTCTATTGACGATTTACACGAACAGCTTGGCGTTTCTAAGCTTACTTTGAGATCGTACCTTCGTTCTGGGCGTATTAGAGGACGTAAATTAGGGGTAAGTTGGTATGTTACTGAAGAATCATTGCAGGAATACTTCAATGCGCCGGAAAAACGCTCAAGAGACGCAGAAAAACCCAGTAAATCAAACACTCATAATTACCGATACATAGTTCAGGGTATTAATGACTTGGTTAGTGAAACAGAAGAATGTGAAACTACCTCCGATGTAATTGAATTACTTCAGCAACAAGCTATATTGAGTTTATTTCAGGTGAAAATTATGGAGCGTAAGAGTAAAAAAGTGGTTCAAATTCTAAACGCTCGGGATTTTATTGAGCAACATGGGGCAAAAGAAAAAAGCTAAGGGGCACGCTTTTTGAGCTTCGCTATTTTTTTGGCCTTAGTCGGTCATAACCACTTTTTATCCAATATGGATAATTTATAAGACCATCACGCTCACGATTTCATTCTATCCCGCGCTAAAAAGCCTTGAACTCGAACGGTACTGCTAATGGTTTTGGCATCATTTATTTCGCCGCTATGTATCATGTCAACTACTTCGTTAAAAGGCACCCTGTAAACGCTCAAAAATTCGTCCTCATCCGTATTTTGTCGCCCAGGAATAAGCCCTTCGGCTAGATAGACATGAATAACTTCATCGGCATATCCTATGGCTGGATAAAAATGCCCAATGTAGGTCCATTCTTTAGCTCGATAGCCTGTTTCTTCCTCCAATTCTCTGTTGGCCGTAGTTAAAGGGTCTTCTCCGCGGTCTATTTTTCCAGCGGGGACTTCCCAAAATAATTGCTGAGCTGGATAACGAAACTGCTGAATGAGAACACAATCCCCATTTTCAAACAAAGGCACTACTGCGCAAGCACCGGGATGCTGTATCCATTCTCTTCGGCCAGTGCTAGCATCTGGGAGGGCCGCCTCATCTTTGAATACGTGCAACAAATCTCCTGAAAACACCTTTTCACTGTGCTTTTTTTGCTCTGCAAGGCGTCCATTTAGCCGCAAATTTAAACGGGATTTTTTCATGTGGCTTTATCGAGGGATTGGTTTTAACTTTAGACGCAACAAATATCGTAATAAAACCTGGGTCTTGTCGGTTCAAAATAACATAGATGGTAAAAAATTAGAGGTTAGTGGTAAGGTTTTTACCATTTCTAATTTTATATCATTTTCTAGGGTATTTATTGTGCTACCGGTGGTATATCGGCACTATATCAATGGGTATTCGGTGGATGTAATTATAGGGCTTCTTATAGGATACGGAGTGTTATCGGATTATCTAGATGGATATGTTGCGCGTAAAACTAACACTATTTCAGAGGTAGGGAAGATGATTGACCCCGTTTCTGATAAGGTAGCGGCAGGGTTATTATTCATTTATACCGCTGTTATTGGCTGGGTGCCTTTGTGGTTCTTATGGCTTTTCATTGCACGCGATCTGCTTATTTTATTTGGCTCATCATTCATCAAGCTACGTTATGGAAAAGTGGCTATGAGCACCATTTCGGGGAAAATATCAGTGAATATCATCTCTATTTATTGGATTTCTGTTTTCTTTTTTAGATCGGCCACACTGGTTCATACTGTCTTGCTTTGGTCATCGGTCACCATCATGTTGTTCTCATTTATTATGTATCTTTTACGCTATAGAAACATAATGAAAGGCGCGCGTTTTAATTAATGGTGTATATATGGGATTTTTAGAAAAATTAGGCTTTAAAAAGAATACCCCCTTAGAGAAAGGGGTTGAAGAAAGTCGTAATGGGTTACTGAATAAACTAGGAAAGGCGATCGCAGGGAAAGACCAAATTGACGACGCCATTCTCGATGAGCTCGAAGAAATTTTAATAACCTCAGACGTCGGGGTAAAAACTACTCTCGATATTATCCGACGCATAGAAGAACGGGTTTCCAAGGATAAATATGTTACCAAAGAGGAATTGAATACGTTGCTTCGTGACGAGATTATTGGTCTTTTGATGGAAAACCCCATCGAGCGTTCTGCTGAATTTGATGCGCAATTCCCGGAAACACCACATATAATTTTAGTGGTTGGGGTGAATGGAGTCGGTAAAACCACCACCATTGGAAAGTTGGCACATCGGTATAAATCGGCCGGTAAATCAGTCCTTCTAGGCGCGGCTGATACCTTTCGAGCGGCTGCAGTAGATCAGCTTAAAATTTGGAGTGAACGGGCTCATGTACCTATAATCGAGCAAGGACAGAATGCTGATCCTGCTGCCGTTGCTTTTGACACCGTTGCCGCCGCTAAAGCGAGGGGGGTCGACCTAAGTATTATCGATACGGCTGGCAGATTGCACAATAAAAAAACGTTAATGGATGAACTCTCTAAAATAAAGAGAGTGCTCTCTAAAGTCGTTCCTGGCGCCCCTCATGAGGTTTTATTGGTGCTAGATGCATCGACTGGTCAAAATGCCCTTCAACAAGCGCGCGCATTTACAGAAGCCGTGGATATTACTGGCTTGGTCTTGACTAAGCTTGATGGCACGGCTAAAGGAGGGATTGTCTTAGGTATTTCTCATGAGTTATCCGTTCCGGTCAAATATATTGGTCTTGGGGAGGGCATAGAAGATTTACAAGTATTTGATAAAAAGGCTTTTGTGTATGCTCTTTTTGGTGAGTAAAGAGTATCACATAGATTTTAATCCTGCCCAAGAATCTCACTTACTGGCATTAAGTCTACATAAAATTCTGTTGGGCTATCGCCCAAATAAAGACGAATCTGCTTTTCTTTGATCATCTCTAAAACCGCTAAAAAGGTGATCGCGACAATTACTCGTTGTTTGACGTCCGCACACAGGCTTATAAAACTTTGCCTCCCTTTTTGTTGTAGTGTGTTTAAAACATATTCAGATTGCTGTTCTATGGTTGCCTCAACTTTTTCCACTCGGTGAACGACATTTTTTCGCTCGATATCTGTTAATACTTTTTTGAACGCGGCGATTAAATCGAACAGTGTTACATCTTGCAGCGCCTCTCCAGATGCTTGCTGCTCAACTTCATCCGCCAGTGGATACCCACGACCATATTTTTTCCGGGTTTCTTCATCTATATCCGACAACTTGAGCGACATCTCTTTATAGCGTTTATACTCCAATAACTGCTGCACTAGTTCATACCGTGGATCCCGCTCGTCTAGTAAATCATCTTCATTAGAGTCCTCTCTTGGCAACATCATTTTAGCCTTAATAGACATTAGATTGCTCGCCATCCACACAAATTCACTTGCTACATCTAGGTCTAATTCTTCAAGTAGATGTAGGTATTCCAAAAACTGATTTGTTATGTAAGAAATAGGGATATCGTAAATATCTAACTCGTCTCTTTTAATAAAAAAAAGAAGTAAGTCTAAGGGTCCTTCGAAGTTCTGTAGTTGTACACGATACATGCATTAAAGCTAATAGGTTATTTGGAGAAAAGCCTTTTAAAAAAATTAACTTTTTTACTTGACTTGTTTGCATAACATTGATAACATGTAACTTATGAGTAAAATAAACTTTAACATATTTATGGGGGCGATCATGAACAATGATTCAGAAGCACTAAATGATTTAACACCTAAGTTGGTCAAGGTATTAACGCGTTATTTGCAAATACGCTTTGGAGCTAGTATAGAAGACGCAGAAGATTGTGTCCAAACAGTGTTGATGAGGGGCGTTAAGCGAATTAAAGAAGATGGGATTGAGAAACCTGAGTCGTTGCTGGCTTATTTCCTTACCTCTGCTAAACATGAATATTTTAGATTAAAAAAAGCAAAGTATTCGGCCCACATTCCATTTGTAGCAGAAGAATATGGCTCAAAAGCATACCAACTTGAGGAAATCTTACAGCAGGAGCGCATGACTATATTAACGGATTGCATTCAACAATTGAACCCTAGTTCGCGTGAGTACATTTTATATTGGTTGAAAAACCCAAGTCACAATGCCCAAGATGTTGCCAATCACTTTGGGATTAATGTAAATGCTGCATGGACTCGAAAACATCGAATTTTAAAAGTACTCCAAGCTTGCTGCCAAAAAAAATTAGATCAATAATGTAAGGAACTTACAGGATTAGGCTCTTTAGGGGGGGCATCATCTCATATTCGCTTAAAAGCATCTGCCGTGGCTCGTACTGAGTTATCGCTTTTTGGGCTTTGCATCAACAAATAATTTAAATCCTTCAATCCGTTCATTTGAATGGTTGAAAAGGGTTTTTTGCTCGCAGTCAGTGCAATTAAAAAGGACGTCTAAGGAAGGAAAAAAAAGTAGTAAAGAAGAAAAGTAGAAGTAAATAGTCAAAAAAAACCAAACAGGAAAAACATGTCATCTGCATTATCAAAGGAACATGCAATACTCAAAAAAATCGACCACTATGTAAAGGGCAAGCTTAGCGAAGACGAAAAAGAACAACTTTGGGCAGAGCTCTGCAAATCTGAAGAACTCTTTGATCGCCTTGAACTTGAGCTTTTATTAACACGCTGGGTCAAAATGCATGAGTAAAAAGGATGGCGTGTTAACGCATTATTAGACAGGCATCGGAATAGGGGCTTTAGAAGACGAAATGTGCTTCATCATAGCTTTATGTGTGCCTTTTTTTACTCCTTTTTCAGTAGTAGATGCCTTACTGTAGGTACCATCTGATTCAAGCATCCAGCGTTGTCTGTTATCTTTTAAATAGATTTCAAGAACAAAATGTAAGTACTTTTTTAGCTGTTCGCTTTCAATGGGTGTTATAGCCTCTACGCGAGCATCCAGATTTCGATGCATCCAGTCAGCAGAGCCTATGGTATAGATCTGCTCTCCGGAATGGTAAAAGTAGTACAGTCTAGAATGCTCTAAAAACCTACCTATTACCGAATGTACTCGAATACGCTCGCTTAACCCCGCAATTCCAGGCCTTAACCGACAAACCCCTCTCACTATTAAGTCTATTTCAACGCCTGCCTTGGAGGCTTCATATAGACGTTCAATGATTTGAGGATCTTCTAAGCTGTTCATTTTGGCAATAATTCTTGCAGGCTTGCTTGCTTTGGCTTCTTCAATTTCGTAATCGATTAAATCCAGCATCCCTTTTCTCATATATCTAGGCGCCACAAGTAATTTATCAAAGCGTTGTTCTGGTGCAAATCCTGTCAGCAAATTAAAGACATTAGTTACATCTTTAGCCATCACCTCATCACAGGTAAATAAACCTAAATCCTCATATAGTTGAGCCGTATCGGGATGATAATTACCCGTACCAATGTGGCAATATGTTCGCAGGCCCTCTTCTTCTTCGCGAACCACCATTGTGAGCTTAGTATGGATTTTCAATCCTGGAATGCCATACGCTACGTGGACACCTACGTTTTCCAATTGTTGTGCCCACAGTATGTTGCGCTCCTCATCAAAACGTGCTTTTATTTCTACTAAAACAGCCACCTGCTTGCCCTCCTCTGCCGCGTGCATTAATGCATGCATAAGGGGTGAATCCTTAGATGTGCGATAGAGGGTTTGCTTTATGGCTAATACCTTTGGGTCTTTGGCCGCCTCCTCAATAAATCGCTGTGTACTCAACTCAAAGCTGTGATAAGGATGATGAACCATAAAATCGCCCTTCTTAATAACAGAAAAGATATTAGGCAGCTGCTCTTCTGGGGGGTGATGAAAAACAGGGTGAAGTACCGGGCTCCAAGGCTCATCCTTTAAGCGAGAAAAACCCTTAATGGAGGCGATTTGAAAGACATCAACCAGACCAATAGTGCCCTTCATTTCATACACATCCTCTGGAATTATTTCGAGGTGTTTAACTAAAAATTTTTTTATCGGTGCAGGGGTTTGAATATCCAGCTCTAAACGCACTATCTGAGCAAACTTACGCTCTCTTAATTCGTCTTCAATAACCTCTAGCAAGTCGTCGGCTTCTTCTTCGTTTCGCTCTAATGATGCATTTCTAGTTACCCGAAAGAGATGTGCGGATAGCACCTCCATGCCCGGAAAAAAAAGCTCCATCTTTGCCTTAATTAGATCTTCAATAGGAAGGAATACCATTTTTTTGGCACTTTCATGCACCGCAATAAATCGTGGCCGATTGGATGGGATTTTTATTCGAGCAAAACTCTTTTCATTGGTTTTTTTATTCCGTAATTGAATAGCGAAGGAAAGGCTTTGGTTCGAAATAAACGGGAAGGGATGTGACTCGTCTACTGCTAAGGGGGTAATTATTGGATATAATTGACGAGTAAAAAAAGAATCCGCTTTTTGCTGCTGTTCGGCAGTCAATTCTTCCATGCTCCTTATGGAAATCCCGTTACTTTCTAGGCTTGGCAATAGTTCGTTAAAAAAGCAGCCCCTATAACGCTCTATCATTTCCAGTACGCGCTTGCGAATAAGTTTTAGCTGTTCTTGAGCGTTTAGGCCGTCCACAGAAATAGTATGAACACCTGCGTGTAATTGCCTTTTTAACCCTCCTACTCTCTTCTGAAAAAATTCATCTAAATTGGAGCACACTATTCCTATAAACTTAACTCGCTCCAACAGCTTATTCTCCTCCGTTTCCGCCTCGGACAACACACGACTATTAAACTCTAGCCAACTAAGTTCATAGTTGAAATAATATTCTGGACCAAACAATCCCTTTTTTCCTGTTTGTTTCGTTTTTGGCAAATCTAATCGTGTTGTAGTGTTCTGGTGTTGTCTAGTTATAGGTGTTTAGCCTGCTTTAAGCAACTTCTTGTAGTAAAACCAATGGAATGTAATGCTTAGTGCACCACTGTTTTTTCCAAAATAGACATTTTACATACGCAATTCGACGTAAATCTAAGTATAATTCTATTAACTAAGCATTAAATTGAATCCAACTACGTGCAAAACCCTTTATTAAATCCGCAACATAAAGAAGATGCTTTTGAACAAAGTGTTCGGCCTTCGTCCATCGACGAATTTATTGGCCAACAAAAAGCCATTGATAACTTAAAAGTGTTCATAAAGGCGGCTAAACAACGCGGTGAAGCGCTTGATCATGTTATTCTGTCTGGGCCTCCGGGCTTGGGAAAAACCACCTTGGCGTATATAATTGCTGAAGAAATGGGGGTCAACATACGCCCAACTACAGGGCCAATCATTGACAAACCTGGAGATCTTGCCGGAATGCTGACCAATTTAGAGGAGGGCGATGTACTCTTTATAGACGAAATACATCGACTTAACCCTGTTATTGAAGAGTACTTATATAGCGCCATGGAAGATTTTACCTTGGATATTGTGATAGATTCCGGTCCTAATGCCAGAAGTATTCAAATAGAATTAAATCGCTTCACTCTCATCGGCGCCACCACTCGAAAAGGAATGTTGACGGCGCCTCTACGCGCTCGCTTTGGAATTGACATACGGCTAGACTACTATGATGTGGAATTATTGCAACGAATAGCGCTTAGATCTGCTAATATTATGGGTTTTGGGATTAATGACGCAGGCGCCCACGAGATCGCCAGCCGAAGTAGGGGTACGCCACGTATTGTTAACAAACTCCTTCGTAGAACGCGCGACTTTGCACAGGTCGACCTTTTAGATAGCATCGATGAGCATATCGCAGACAAAGCTCTTAATGCCCTGGATGTGGATAGAAACGGCTTAGATGACATGGATATTCGTATGCTTCGTGCCATTATTGAACACTATGGCGGCGGACCTGTTGGGCTTAGTACCCTTGGAGTTGCTGTTGGTGAAGACAAGGGGACTATTGAGGAAGTATATGAGCCTTTTTTAATTAAAGAAGGCTTCCTTCAGCGGACACCAAAAGGCCGGATGGCTACCAATAAAGCCTTTTCTTACTTAGGAATACAGCGCGCCGCAGATTCCGGTTCTCTATTTGATTAAGAATCTTCTTATCTTTATTAGATGAAACACTTATTTACTTCCGAATCGGTCTCTGAAGGCCATCCAGACAAGGTAGCAGATCAAATTTCCGATGCTATATTAGATGAATTATTGCGCCAAGACCCCCTTTCTAGAGTGGCGGTTGAAACAATGGTTACTACGGGCCTAGCGGTGGTTGCTGGAGAAGTGACCACTCAGGCCTATGTTGATATACAAGAAATTGTTCGTGAGGTCATTCATGAAATTGGGTATACCAAGGCCTCCTATCGGTTCGATTCCGATAGCTGTGGGGTTTTATCGTCCATCCACACACAAAGCCCTGATATTGCAAGGGGAGTAGATGTTGATGGCGCAGGCGATCAAGGGATGATGTTTGGCTATGCAACCCGACAAACGCCTGAATTTATGCCCATGCCCTTACAGCTATCTCATAATCTACTTCGCGAACTAGCTGCTATACGTAAAAACACGGATAAGATGCCTTATCTAGGCCCGGATAGTAAGAGCCAAGTAACCATTGAGTACAATCCGGACGGAAGCCCAAAACGAATCCATACGGTAGTTCTCTCAACTCAGCATGATGCGGGTGTTACCCAAGGTGACATTGCAAATGATCTTAGAAAGCACCTCTTCTCATCTATATTGCCCGGTCATTTAATGGACGATGAAACCATCTTTCACGTTAATCCTACGGGATCCTTTGTTATTGGCGGACCACATGGGGACGCCGGTTTAACTGGGCGAAAAATTATTGTAGACACCTACGGTGGGTTTGGCGCGCATGGCGGGGGTGCTTTTTCAGGAAAAGATCCTTCCAAAGTTGACCGAAGCGCCGCCTATGCTGCCCGACATATCGCAAAAAACCTAGTTGCTGCTGAACTAGCCGATGAGTGTTTGGTTCAATTGGCATACGCAATTGGCGTGGCAGAGCCCGTTTCAATTAATGTTAATACCTATGGGACTGGCAAGAAAAGCGACCTTGAATTAGCAAATCTTGTTTCCGAGACCTTTGATTGCACTCCAAAAGGTATTATTTCACGTTTTTCGTTGCGACAACCTATATACCGCCCTACCGCCGCTTATGGGCACTTTGGCCGCGAGGAGTTCCCTTGGGAGGCCTTGGATTACGTCGACAAGCTATACAACGCATCATAATCGTGTTTTTAAACTGCTAATCCGCTACCGCTACTGTTACTTACTCTAGCGTTTGGTCCATCGTGCTCGTTCAAAATAATCTTACTTAGGTTTGCGCACTTTTTTATACAAGCTAAGAACTTTGGCGCCCGATCAGTTTATACATTCTCCCTCTGACTAAATCCCGCTACACGTCACTGGTGCTTGCCGGTTGTGAGTGCTTGGCTCAAAATGGCCATATTTTTTCTATAGAAAGATTTTTTTAGACTAAAACCGGCTTACTTTTTTTGTCAAACTAGTTGCTATTAATTGATTATTAATTTTCTTTTAATTTACTTTACTTATTATTACTTATATAATCTAACATTAATTTGGTCAACATGCACTCCTTGTCGTATATTGCAAGAAGTTAATTTAAAAACGCACAATTACATCCCCTTCGCGTTTAAGACTCACCATCCGAAAACCCTTCTGTATTCTTGTTTCGGAAAAGCTAATTTCACTTCAAAATATGAGTGATTTCCTTTCTCCAACAGGTCAGCCCACTATAGAATTATTTGGTTTACCCATCATGGAGCCCATGGTTACATTTACAGACCTTTGGATAACCATGGTGTGTTTGTATGCTTTTTATAGTCTCCGCAAAAAAGCCTTTCTTGGGGTAATTCACCGATACATGCGGTATTATTTTTTAATAATGGCTTTGGCGACATTTTTAGGAGGGGTTTTGGGTCATGCCTTTCAGTATGCCGTTGGTATAGAGTGGAAATTACCTGGATGGTTAATAAGTATGATTGCCGTAATGGCTATTGAACGGGCAAGCATTTTTCAAGCACAACCCTTTTTTTCAACCCGTTTTGGTCGTGTTCTGGAATGGTTCAATGTTGTTGAATTAATCACATTTGCCGTTATTACCTTTATCACCTTGAATTTTTTCTTTATCAAAGTTCATTCAGCTTACGGTTTAGGCCTAGTTGTGCTTCCCTTGCATATCATAATGTTTAGAAAAACAGGTCATCCAATGCATTTAGTATTTGTTAGAACGGTGTTATTTGCAGGATTATCAGCCGTTTTTTACACTCTTGAAATAGGTTTACACATATGGTTTAACCACCTTGATGTAGCCCACACCATCATGGCAATAAGTATGTATTTTTTCTATCGTGGAACCTTGTTGCTAGACCCCTCAGTACCTATGAAATTACTCAAGAAGCCCCTAAGTTATTCAGAAGCTGGTATTGCAATCCTAGGACTTCGTTAGTTTTTTGATTTTTTACTTGGGTTAGCCGCTCGATTTTTTAACTTATCGAAAATCTTAATCTACCCATCATGAAAAATCGCTTTTTTCTCAATTCACTATCTATATTAATGCTACTCACGTGGGCTATCCCCGTAAGCGCACAAGAACGGCCCATTGCTTTCACTGGTGCAACGATCTATCCTATTGAGCAAGCGCCTATTGAAAACGGGGTATTGCTCATTGAGGACGGGGTCATAACCGCTGTTGGTGACTCAAAAACCAGAATTCCTAGAAACGCCCTGATTAACGATGTTTCTGGAAAAGTAATCCTGCCCGGCCTGGTCGATACGCACTCTCATATAGGCGGGGGTGATGGTGGGGACCGATCGTCTGCCATGCACCCAGATGTCCGTGTTATGGACTCTTTTAACCCTCTTTCTCCGTCTATTAAAAAGGCTTTATCAGGCGGCATTACGACTGCCAACGTTATGCCAGGGTCTGGACTAGTAATGAGTGGGCAAACAATTTATGTTAAATTACGCACGGCAACCGATGTTCAGGACATGTTGCTCTGTTCAGAAGAATATCCAGAAGTATGTGGTGGTCTTAAAATGGCCAACGGAACTAACCCAATTGGCAGTGGTAGCTCCCCAGGAACTCGTGCAAAATCTGCCGCATTGGTTCGCGCCCTGTTTCTAGAGGCCCAAGATTACCAACAAAGAATCATCGCCGCACAAGTTGATGAAAGTAAAATGCCAACCAAAGACCTTCGTTTAGAAACCCTAATTGAAGTATTAGAAGGTAAACGTACGGTGCATCATCACACCCACCGTCACGATGATGTGCTCACAGCTATTCGACTTGCAGATGAATTTGGCTATGATATGGTTCTTCAGCATGTGTCTGAAGCCTACAAGGTTGCTGATGAAATTGCTGCTTCTGGCTATCCCTCTTCTATCATAACCCTTGATTCCTTTGGGGGCAAAATGGAGGCGAAAGATTTTAGTAACACAAACGGCGCTGCCTTAGAGCAAGCAGGAGCTGAGGTTGGAATACATACAGACGATTATGTAACTGACTCTAGATTATTTCTTAGGTCTGCGGCCTTTGCTGTGCGTGAAGGCATGAGTCGAGATAAGGCGCTTGAAGCTCTCACCTTGGCCAATGCTAAAATGATGCGAATCGACAATCGTGTTGGATCCCTAAAAAAAGGTAAAGATGCCGATTTAGTAATTCTTAGTGGCGACCCATTTAGCGTCTATACCCATGTAGAACAAACTTGGATTGAGGGGCAAAAGATATGGGATAGGTCTAATCCAGAAGACAAAAAAATAGCCACTGGAGGGTATGGGGTGTTCCGCCTCAATACCCATACGCACACCCATGAGGGAGGGCAATAGCGATGAACTCATTACCTATATACTCACAAAGCATGACAAAAACCGTCCTTATTAAATCAATAACCACTCTATTCTGCTCTTTTTTACTAATCGCCCTTTTCAGCGCCACCTCATGGGCCCAAAGCAGCGACAATCTCTACATCATCGACGCAGATTCTATACATATTGGAACCGGAGAGGTTCTGTATAATGGCCGTATTCTGGTAAATAATGGAATTATTCGGGCCGTGGGGGCACAATCTGAGATAGAAATACCCAGTGGGGCCACTCGTTTAGAAGCACAGGTAGTAACTCCTGGTTTCATTGATGCCCACACGGTGGTTGGGCTTGCTGGCTACCTAAATGATCCCGGTAATGATCAAGACCAATTAGACCGCTCTAGTGCTATTCAACCCGAATTGCGAGCCCTTGATGCCTATAATCCTGCAGAACCCTTAGTTACCCATCTGCGTAACCACGGGGTTACTACTATTCAAACAGGGCACGCTCCTGGGGCGCTGATATCCGGTCAAAGTCTAATCATTAAAACAAATGCACAGCAAGCGCAGCAAGCTTTGGTACGTCAGTCAATGCTTACTTTTTCATTGGGCGGCGTAATCAGTGGGGCGTTTTCAAAACCAGGTACCCGAGCCAAATCTATGGCCATGATACGGCAAGAGCTAATCAAGGCACAAGATTATGCTAAAAAACGATCCGCCGGAACACTGTCATCCACCGACCTTGGGATGGAAGCATTAGCGGATTTACTGGACGGTCGCACTCAGGCCTTGGTAAGCGTCCACCGAGCGCAGGATATTTTGACCGCACTTAGGCTACAAAAAGAATTTGGCTTTCAAATGGTTCTTGACGGGGTAGCAGAGATCTATTTAGTGCTTGATCAGGTCAAAGAGAGTGGGGCACCGGTCATACTACATCCAACCATGTTGCGGGCTACTGGTGAAGCGGTTAATGTTTCCATGGAAACGGCGGCTTTATTGGCTGAAGAGGGAATTCCTTTTGCCTTTCAAAGTGGTTATGAAAACTATGTGCCAAAGACCCGCGTAGTCCTTTTTGAAGCCGGAGTAGCTGTTAATAACGGGCTAAACCCACGCCAAGCCGTTCAGCACCTAAGTCTGTATGCCGCCCAGCTTCTTGGTATTGACCAGCGAGTAGGTAGCCTTGAAGTGGGGAAAGATGCCGATTTAGTCTTGTTCAATGGGGACCCTTTTGAGTATACTACTACCGTTGATCAGGTTATGATTGACGGCCAAATAATGAAATAACCGAGTTAAAACGCACTACATATGTTTATACACACTAATCCTGTCACCTATGACGCCGTAATTGTTGGCTCTGGCGCCGGAGGGGGCATGGCCGCAAAAGTACTTTCTGAATCAGGGCTCAAGGTGGCGGTCGTAGAAGCCGGTCCATTTTTTGACCCTGCAAATGATACTCAGCGTACCCAATTACGCAATCCCTGGGATTCTCCCCGAAGAGGAGCTGGCTCCACTCGGGTTTTTGGGGATTATGATGCCGCTTATGGTGGGTGGGAAATAGACGGGGAACCTTATACACGAAAAAATGGCACCCGTTTCGATTGGTTTCGTTCTCGCATGCTCGGGGGTAGAACAAATCACTGGGGGCGAATCTCTTTGCGTTTTGGGCCCCTCGATTTTAAACGCAAAGATGTTGATGGGCTTGGAGAAAACTGGCCAATAGGGTATGAGGATGTTCGTCCTTATTACGATCGGGTCGATAAGTTATTAGGTGTTTTTGGAAGTAAAGAAGGTATTCATAATGAGCCCGATGGCTTTTTCTTACCGCCCCCTAAACCTCGCCTACATGAATTATACTATATCAAAGGCGCGCGCAAAGCTAATATTCCGGTTATCCCCTCCCGTTTATCCATTTTAACCAAGCGCATAAATAACGATCGTGGGGTTTGTTTTTACTGTAGTCAGTGTAACCGGTCTTGTTCTGTATACGCTGATTTTTCATCGGGAAGTTGCTTAATATTTCCTGCACAACGTTCTACTGGCCGGGTCGATTTATACACCGAGGCTATGGTTCGTGAAGTCGTGACCAACGGTGCGGGCGAGGCGAAGGGCATTATATACATTAACAAAGAAGATCGTCAAGAGTATCAGATCAACGCAAAGGTGGTTGTCTTAGCTGCCTCCGCTTGTAGTAGCGCCCGGATATTATTGAACTCAAAGAGTAGTGAACACCCGCAAGGCTTGGGCAATAGTAGTGGCTTAATTGGGCGTTATTTACATGACTCCACCGGCTCCTCTCGCGCTGCGCTTGTTCCTGAATTACTAAACCGAAAAACCTACAACGAAGATGGGGTAGGTGGGATGCATATATATACCCCATGGTGGCTAAATGATGCTAAACTAGATTTCCCTAGAGGCTATCATCTTGAGATTTGGGGTGGGTTAGGAACCCCCTCTTATGGTTTTGGCTTTAACCCAGACAGCCTAAATGAACATTTTGGTCTCCAAATGGGCGGGTACGGAAATAAGCTTCGAGAGGACGTAAAGCGTTTTTATGGAGCTGTGATTGGGATTTCTGGTAGGGGTGAATCTGTACCCCAGTATGACAACTACTGTGAAATTGATCCTGATACCGTCGATGAGTTTGGAATACCTGTTCTTCGTTTCCATTACAAATGGACCGACTACGAACGAAACCAAGCTAAGCACATGCACAAAACTTTTGAGGAAATATTTGATGCTATGGGAGCGATAACTCTTGGGGACACCCCCACAGCTGAGTCCGAATATGGTTTAGCCGCCCCTGGTCAAATCATTCACGAAGTCGGAACTACACGCATGGGCGATAACCCAGCTACATCCGTCACCAATTCCTACCAACAATTACATGATGCTAAAAACGTCTTTGTGGTAGATGCTGGGTCCTTTGTTTCACAGGCTGATAAAAACCCAACATGGACCATTATGGCTCTCTCTTGGAGAACCTCTGATTTTATCGTTGAACAACTCAAAAAACAGAATCTATAACCATGATGAATCGCAGACAATCAATTAAACGCCTTGTTTTAGGAACGCTTAGTGCGGGTTTGTTTTTTCCTAGCGCCACTGAGGCAAAAAAGCACCATGGCTATTCCATTAGTCCCGCCGATTCCGGTCAAAATTTAGCCAGAATACCCTACGCCGAGCGTGACTGGGATTATGGGCGAACACCTGAAGAAAAAGAACGGGACGAACGGCTTTTTAATCAGCGTTTTTTCGATGAGCATGAATTAGCCACCATAGAAGCGTTATGTAACCATATACTTCCTGCAAGCAAGACAGCCGGGTCTGCAGTTGATGCCGGCGTGCCTGATTTCATTGCCTTTATTGTGTTGGATATGCCTTATTTGCAAACTCGCTTACGCGGCGGAATCATGTGGCTAGATGGCTTTTCTAGAAAGGAACATGGCGATGTTTTTACGCGCATTAGCAGCCCACAACAGGCCGCCGTTTTAGATCAACTCGCATATCCAGATCAAATAATCCCTTCTACAGAACAAGGAGGGAGATTCTTTAGAGAAATTAGAAACCTCATTTTAACCGGCTATTACACTTCTGAGATAGGCGTCAAAGACCTCGGATTTCAGGGTAATACAGCCAACGTTTGGGATGGGGTTCCTCCTGAGGTATTAGCGGAGCATGAGGTTGACTATGAGCCAGAGTGGCTAGCCAAGTGTGTGAACCAAGACAAGCGTACTGAAATTGCCGAATGGGATAGCGAGGGGAATCTGTTAAACAACTAAGCTCTCTTTGCTGGTCTTTTTCGGTGCACGGCCGCCGTTGGGAGGTTCAAATGTCTACGGTTTGGGTGACCACTGGATTGTTGTCACCCTTGCTTCACGGAATGGTTCTAGATTAATTTCCGGTGCTGCCGCTAATGGTTTGGCCAAAGAAAATTGCATTTGCAAACAGCTTATTGGTCCCGTACCAAAACGCTCTGAAATTAGGATTATCCGTCATGGCTATAACCTTTCCACTACCAGCTCTGCTTACTACTATGGCTGCGGTTCCTTTAATCGTTTCTTCGTTAGCCTTTGAAACGTACCCGCTTGCCAAGGGATCATCCGTGTAATAAAGAGGCGTGGAATATGGATTTTCCCCTTTTTTTAGAAACATAGTGCTGTTTCTAAAAACTCTAATCAATGACTGATTGTAACCATATGCCAAAGGGTGCGTTAAATCTAATTGGGCATTAAAAATAGTGCCCCCAATAACCTCAGCCCCATTATCCGCGCCTTGTTTTACATAGGGTCGTGTTTCAGGAGACTCGCCACGATCGGGCCGAACATATTCTACACTTGCTAAACCTTGCTGGTTCGCCCATGAAACCCCTTGTTTCATTGCAATTAGAGTCCCCCCTTCTCGCACCCATGATTTTACCGCCTCAACCGTTCCTGTTGATAAGTCCCCGTAGCTATACCCCGTCATAATTATCACATTATACCTATCTAAATTAATGCGGCCAAGGTTGGCTTTGTCCAAAATAGTTAAGGGCATTTCATATCGCCGATCTAAAAGATGCCACATTTCTCCTATTTCGTAGGAATTAGTTCCCTCGCCACCAATAACGGCAACCCTGGGCATCTCCAGTGATTCAAACTGGTTGCTACCAAGATCTACCCCTGATGTGGATAGGCCTGTTGCGATATTGTATACATAAATTCCGTCGGTTGAAACAACCTCTTTTACTAAATCATGAACCCGCTGTTGATCGTCCTGAACACCAAGGGGGACCATAATTGTCCCATAATCAAACTCTTTCACTCCCTCATCGGTAATAGCTGAAAAAGGTGCGCTCGCCACTTTTAACTTTATTCCTGCTTCTTGTAATCTATACGCGGCGCGAGGAGCATAGTACTCATCCCATTCAAATGCATATGCGTACCGTGATTCACCGCCTACTAATTTAGAGGCCGGCTCCCATGCCCCCGTAAAAGCAGCACCTAACAAATTTGAGTTAAATTGCCGGTCCCCTAATTCAGCAAAAGGTAGATTAAATGCATACGGCATGGTCCACGCAGATACATCATAAAACAAGCTGTCTTGAAAGCTTGTTCGTCGTTCAAACAAGGCTGTGATCAACTTATACTGTCGCTGGTTTGTGGGAACTATATAGTTTTTTCCCGCCTCAAACCGCTCGCCATTGACCTCAATACTTTTATCTAGCGTAAACACGTCTATTTCGTGGCGGTGTAACATTTCAGCTAAATGAAACCCTCGCGCCTGGTCGGCTTCTTCACCAAAAACATAGGCTTTGATGGGTGATCGGCTTGCCGCTTCCGCGGCGTCGCTATAAAATTGGCGCATATGACCTAATAACTCTTCTCTAAGCTCTATTGACGCTTTTAATGTGGAAAAGGAGGCGGTTACTTGGTTTCGAATGGTAAATGGAAAATGAAGAACGCCATGCACGCTTTCTTGAGCGTGCCCCCTAGAGCTAGCTTGTTCAAATAATATACCAATAGAACCTTGTACATCCGGATACGTTGAACCCTTTCCGTAATAGTAATCGTCAAAACTTTCCTTACTATAATACAAAGACTGAATTTGATCCAGGGCATCGGCATGATACTCTGCAATGCTGCCGGTTAAATCTTGATTGCTCTGTGGAGTAAGTGGGTGGGTTCGACTGGGTATGCCCGGCTGAAAGAAAAAGGTGGAATTAGTACCCATTTCATGATGATCGGTAAGAACATTTGGCCTCCATTCTTGATACTTAGCAATACGGCCCTGACTCTCTGGGTGCTGTACAAGCATCCAGTCTCTATTCAAATCAAACCAATAATGGTTTGTTCTGCCTCCTGGCCAAACCTCATCAAATTCTCTGGATTGGGGGTCTGAAACAAGTGTTTTAGTGCTCTTGTGTATATTTGCCCAATAAGCAAAACGATTCAGCCCGTCAGGATTAATGCTCGGATCTACTAATATAATTGCGTTTGATAGCATGTTCTCCACTTCCGCGCCCTGACCTGCAGCGAGACGGTATACAACCGCCAAAGAGGCGTTGGATCCACTAGGCTCATTTCCGTGCACGCTATAACTCAATTGAACTACTACCGGCATGTTGCTAATGTCTAGCTCTCCCGACTTCGAGGCATTGCTTAGTTGTTGGTGAATTTCCTTTATTTCTTCAAGTTTAGTGTGGTTTTCTGGGCTGGTGATAATGAGAGATAATAATTTTCTATTCTCATAGGTCCTGGCATATTCTGAAATTGTTACTCGATCAGACGCCTCAGCGACCGCATACATGTACTCAATAAGCTGGTCGTGCCTAACATGCCACTCACCTAGTTCATACCCTAGCACTTCCTTTGGAGTGGGGATAGCGGGATCGTAATTAATGCTTTCATCTAAAAAATAAGTTAGGTCCTCTTGTTGGGCGAGGCTAACCGGCTGAAGCCCCGCTATTACAACAAAAAGCATGGTAAAAAAAACGCCTAGATTAATGAATCCTTTTGTAATTGTGCGATTATGCATACTGTAATTTTTTAAAGCTGAAATGATGGTATTCTAAGCATTAATGCCCTACTGGGGTTAACGCCGGAAATAGATTTATCGAAATATAGTACAATAGATTTATGAAAAAAGCAGTAAAAGTATGGTCACAATGTGCTTTTTTTGGATGTTTTTTTTTGCTACTCTGATTTGAATATTTCAGATATAATCTTAGTAGACAGGCATGAATCCTACAACAAAAAAATTTAGTAATACGCTAAAATATGCGCTTGGGCCGGGGCTCATCCTAGCGGCTGCAGCTATTGGGGTTTCTCATCTGGTTCAATCTACGCGCGCAGGAGCCTTATACGGTTTTACTCTTATCTGGGCCATTGTTATCGCAAACTTAACTAAATATCCTTTCCTAGAGTTTGGCCCGCGATACACCGTTGTTATGAAAGAGAGTTTAATACAAGGCTACAAACGTTTAGGGACTTGGGCTATTGGCTCGTTTGGAGTCTTCACTGTGTTCACTATGTGCATTGTTCAGGCTGCGGTCACCGTGGTTACAGCTAGCTTGGCTAATGAGTTGACCGGCCTAGAATTATCTCCTCTGTTCATGAGCGCAATTATACTAGTAATTTGCTTGTTTTTACTTATTAAAGGGCAATACTCTGCTCTTGATGGTGCCATTAAAATTATCTTAGTCGTCTTAACTATTTCAACACTAATTGCGGTGGTGGTTGCTTTTTTTAAGCCCGATGCTATGGTAAAACCTAGCGCCCCCTCTATTTGGGACGCCGCAGGAATTTCCTTTTTAATAGCCTTAATGGGCTGGATGCCCATCCTATTGGACGCTTCGGCCTGGCACTCTCTTTGGATTATGGAAAGGAGTAAACAAACCAAACAAGAATTACATTTAAAGGAAACCCTTATTGATTTTAACATCGGGATCATTGGTGCTGGGGTGCTTGCGTTGGCTTTTCTATCCCTAGGTGCTCTGATTATGTTTGGATCTGCTACTGATTTTGCAACCAGTGGGTCCGCTTTTGCTAGCCAGCTTGTAGAGTTATACACGTCTACCCTAGGGGATTGGGCATACTGGATTATCATTGTTTGTGCCTTTACCGCTATGTTTAGTACTACTTTAACCGTTACAGATGCATACCCTCGTACTTGTTCACATCTTTTTAACCTCAACCGGCTGGATCGTCCCGATGACATTCCCTGGTACTCTTCCTATAGGGGCCTACTGGTCATCATCTCCTTTTTTTCTCTCGTTATACTTTATTTTGCAGGAAGTAACTTTATTTTCATGGTAGATTTGGCCACTAGCGTTTCCTTTTTAACCGCCCCTGTCTTTGCAATTATTAACTATAAGCTCATTTATTCTGACCATTTTCCAGAAGAAAAACGCCCATCAACCTGGTTAAAATGGCTTAGTTGGGTTGGGTTGGTTTTTATTACCAGTTTTGCTGTGTTATTTATGATTTGGAAGTTTATACTTAGTTAATAATATGCGTTGCTAGTACATTAGCCTAAGCTTACGATAGTTGGTTTACACTTAAGGGCTAACCGTGTAATTAACCATCCAAAACGACCCTTTATTCACCCTTTTTCCAGCATGAAAACACGAGAGCCTTTTAATACTTGGAGTCATGCTTTCGGGGCTTTTGCCAGCCTCTTTTTCATTTATTTATTTTTTACCCACGCTCAGGATCGTTCACCGGCCGGAATTCTTGCTCTTGTGATCTACGGGGTTAGCACTTTAGCAATGTTTAGTTCAAGTGCTATATATCATGGGTTTAATGGTAGTGATCTGCAAATTAAACGCCTAAGGATGGTCGATCATATGATGATTTATATCGTTATTGCTGGGGGCTATACCCCTATTGCTGCGTTTGTTTTACCTGATAGTATGGGAAAATTGGTGCTTTATGGTATCTGGATTATTGCCGGATTGGGGGTCGTAAAAAAAAGCCTCTGGATGACCGCCCCTTCATGGTTTTCTACTTTGCTATATGTGCTAATGGGTTGGGTTTCTGTTCTCATTTTTCCAGTTATTTGGAGAGTAACAACGCCTTTATTTAGTTATGGTATAATCACTGGCGGTCTTTTTTATACAGTAGGCGCAATTGTATATGCCTTAAAAAAACCAAATATTTGGCCTAAAACGGTTGGTTTTCACGGGCTTTGGCACGTTTTTGTACTAGGTGGGGCATTGACACACTTGGTGTCACACTTATACTATTTCAGTAACTTTTTAGAGAAATGAGAGGTTTTTTCAATCTTCGTAATTTGGTGCTAGCTGCTAGCCTCTTCAGTAGTGTTGCCATACTATCTCTATTAGATAATAGAGCCCTTTTTGCTCAAAATACTACCCCTTTTTATCCTATTGAATACCGACCCTACAAAGGGAATTGGTTGCAGCTTAACACCCCTCACTTTCGCATTATATACCCAGAAGGGCTTGACTCTATCGCATACAATAGTGGCCGTATTTTAGAGCAACAGTACCCTTTAGCACAATCTTTAACCGGTGGATCATTAAAAAACTTTCCCGTTGTAATTACTAATTATTCTGATCTGAGTAATGGTTTTGTACAATCTTGGAACTTCAAGTCCGAAATAATTTTGGCCCCCATAAAAGGAAAAGCGATGAATCCCCGAGGTGGGGACTGGTTAGAAACTGTGCTTTCTCACGAGTTATTGCATGCCACCCACGCAAATATTAAAGGCCGGTTTCTATTGAATTCTTTCGGGAATCTTTTTGGCCCAGATTTTACTCGTAGTATAAACTTCTATCCGCCCGTTGGCATTCATGAGGGTCTAGCGGTGTATCATGAAGGTAAAAACGGTCTTTCTAGTAGTCATGGGGGTAGAGGTAATTATGGTTATTTTAAGGCAAAATATTGGGCAAATTTACTCAGTGATTCTCCCTGGAGTATAGGGGACGGGCTTATTCCTACAGAATATCACTACCCTTTAAACAGACATTATATTGCTGGATATTTTTTTACTGAATGGCTGCAAGAAGCATATGGTGAACAGGTTTTTAGCAAAAGTTTTGAACGTCACTATAATCGCTTTCCTTTAGGATTAGGTTTCGCCCTGCGGGATGTTACCACAGATTGGCCAAGTAAAATGGCCCCAATGTATAGAAACTGGGCGTTGGATATGTATTCATCCGCCCATCGTGGACGAAAGAAAACTCCTATAAAACTCACTGATTATATAAGCCCGCCCACCAAAGAGGTTGATCAACGAAGACCTCTATGGATTAGCCCTTCAATATTCCTTTATGTTGAGCGAAAATATCATCAACAGCAAGGGGTTTATCTTATCGACACCGAGAGTCATAAAACCCGCTTAATTATCGAAGATTTTTTTGTTGAAGATTATATCTTCGCTATTGACCAAACATCAAACGAACTCATTTATTCCGCTTATAAAGGTGGCTCGTATTCTTTTGATGAAATCTACTCGTACTTATATCGAGTATCTTACAAAGAAGCAAACTCTAAAAGTACCCTTATACCTGGTTCAAAAAGAATGTATGCCCCCACTATAGACTCTCATAGAAAAAGCCTTTGGGCATTAAAAAATGAGCAAAATAGTGCACAAATATATGAATACCGAAACAAGATCTGGTCACAGTGTTCTCGATTTCGTGACACACGACCCATCTCAATAGCTATTCATCCAATAAAAGAAAATGTCTATGCTTTTTTAATGCAAAAAAGAGGGTTTCAAGGAATTTGGCTGGTTGATGCATTTGCAGATTGTTCAGAAATTATGCCCGCTCTTGATGGACTTGCAGATATTGGGTTTAATAACGCCTCTATTATCGATGTACAATGGCATCCAATACAACCAACCCTTTTATTAAGTGTAGATAATAAAGACGGGGTACGGATTGTAGAATACAATATTGAAACCGGTCAAACGATTATAGTTCTGGATACAGACTTTGCAGCTTATGAAGCCTCTTACTCAGCAGATGGTGCATTAATAAGTTTTGTTGATGAGCAAAATCAAAAAAATATCATTGCTGTGATAGACTCTACAAGAAAATTATCTCATCCCTTCGAGTTAACGGTGATGACTTCATTAGATATTAAAAAGAACTCAACTAGTCCATTATTGGGTTCTGAGCTTTTAGATAGCTCCGCTAATTGGACTATAAAGAAGTATGCTAAGGACCACTCTTGGTGGTCTCCTAGGGTAGTGCTTCCACAAATCATTGATCAATCTTCTTTTGGATCCGATGATTTTTCTGAGTTAGAAGTGGGTTTATTTATGCAATCTACTGACGTATTACAAGAACAAGGATATCGTTTTTCTGGGACTTTATACAAGAATAACCTATGGCATCAACTCAATTATACAACCAAAAAATTCTGGCCTGGCTTAGACATTACACATTATAGACAACCTAACTACTTTATTTTTTCTCCCGACGGTGGATACTATATAGATTTAATATCGGATGAAAGAGGATGGTCTATCGGTATTCCTTTCAGTTACCGCTTTCGATCTTTAACTCGTTTTTCTTCGTTACATATTACCCCAACATTGTACTATGAGGGATTGCGATATATAAATGATACAGGGAGTGTGTTGTCAGACTATTTTACTCAAACTAAGTACGGGTTTTCTTCATTTCTTCAACTACGTGTTCAACAATTAACTCGCGATATTCAACCTAGAAGCGGTTTTATTACTTCTATCAGTAGCCAAAAAACACTTCAAGCATCTAAAGGTGATTTTTCTTTAAACAACATTCGTTATACCTATAGTTTAAAAGATAAATATGCCGTTTATACCGAACAAAAAGTGTACATACCAATATGGAAAAAAAAGAATATATCCACTTTAGTTAATGCAGCAGTATTAAAACAAAGTGAAAATTTATTGTTTAGCACAAATAATATTAGGAGCACTGGTTTTTCTACTCCTGTTTTTCCAAACAGTTCATATATAGGGCGTTTTACAACTGAAACGATTGTACCTATTTGGTATATAGATCAGGGATTTTTCACGGTACCGAGTTCACTAAACGCTGTTTATCTAAAACTATTTACTCACCGTATGTATGATTTAGCAAACCACACTAATGCCGGCTATCCCACTAGAACTAGTTTTGGTGGGGAACTGAATGTGTTATTTAAGGTATCAAATATTAATTTTTCAGCTGGAATAGGATGGTATTATGATGTGTTAGAAAAAAAATCCGACTTTTTTATTGGTTCTTTTTAACTCTACCTATTTCATACCCTGTTTCACCAAACTTTTCAGCTGTCTCCAAAACTATATTTACTACAGTTTTATCTACAATTGCAATAAGACCAATACCAAGGTTAAAAGTTGCTCTCATATCTTCTTCAGGTACATTACCTAAATCTTGGATTAGTGAATAAATTTTGGGTCGCTCCCATGAATCCCATATAACATCTAAATCTAGACCATTTGGTACTATTCTTTTTGTGTTACCAATTATTCCCCCACCTGTAATGTGAGAAAAGCCTTGCACAAGCTTAATTTTTTTTAGTTCTGTGATGAGGCCTAGATACGATTTATGAACTTTTAAAAGTTCTTCTGAAAGAGTGGTACCTAATTCATTTACATAATCATCAATCTTGTAGGTTGAAAATAATACGTTTCGCGCCAAAGAATACCCATTGGTATGTAGACCAGAGCTTTTAAAACCGATTAAAATGGAATCTTCTTTTATTTCATCACCGTTAATAATTTCATTTTCATCTACTATACCAACAATAGTACCAGCTAAGTCAAATTCACCTGGTTTGTAAATATCAGGCATTTCAGCTGTTTCACCACCAATTAATGCTACATTATTCTCCTTACAAGCTGTCGCAAAACCTTTGATCACTTCTACACCTATCTTCTGTTCTAACTTACCTGTTGAAAAGTAATCAAGAAAAAATAATGGGGTAGCTCCACAAACAGCAATATCATTTATACAATGGTTTACAAGATCTTGTCCAACCGTGTCATATTTTTGAGCCTTGTAGGCTACGATGAGTTTTGTTCCTACACCATCAACAGAACTCACAAAAACTGGATTTTTAATCGTGGTCAGATTTGGTTTAAAAAAACCACCAAAGCCACCAATATTACTCAAAACTTCAACCCCATGTGTATCTTTGACAAGGTCTTTAATCGTATGGACTAACTCCTCTCCGGCTTTTATATCAACACCTGAGTCTTTATATGTAAAGGTCTTTTTTTCCATGTTTTTCAAATCAGTTTTTTTCAGTACCTAAATATAACATCTTTCAAAATCTTCCTTGAAAGGGATTTTTAGTTTTTTTCCACAGGGTCTTATTAATAATGATTAGATGTATATATATAGTAGTATATAGTAGATACTGTGGACATGTTGATAATGAATTTATACATATGTAGTTAATCAATGAGGATAGATTGTTAATAAAAAGGTGGAGAACGTTCGATTAAATAAAGCTCATTAAGCTTCTATAAAGAGTATTTTCTTTAAAACACAGCACTTTTAAATGAACTTGTACACATTAGTACCTGTTTTGTACATATATACTTTAATATAAAACTAACACATAATATACCTGGTATAAGTAGTGGATAAGTAAAATAAAATGTGGAAAGGAGTGGACAAATATAGCTACTTTGAATTATCCATTACTTATGAGAAAGATATCCACACCCCTATCCACAAAATGAACAACTATGAAAGCTCTAATACAGCGCGTCACTAATGCAAAGGTTCACATAAGTGGAATAACAAAAGGGTCTATTAATAAAGGCTTAGTTATTTTTGTTGGTTTTGCTGATAGTGATACGTTTGAAAAGATTGAATGGGTTGTCAAAAAAATTGCAAAACTACGCATCTTTACAGATCAAGATGGGAAAATGAATAATTCAGTAGAAGATGTACAAGGAGAATTATTAATTATATCTCAGTTCACGTTATATGCCTCAGTAAAAAAAGGGACCAGACCTAGTTTTATTGAAGCAGCTGAACCTATATATGCAGAAAATCTATATAACTACTTTATAGAATATGCCCGTAAACAAACTACATTAAACATAGAAACGGGAAGTTTTGGTGCTGATATGAAAGTTGAATTAACCAATGATGGACCAGTAACAATTTTAGTGGAAAAAGAGTAATTAGGAATGAAAAAAGTTCAACTTGTTTTAGGTAGCGGCGGTGCTAGAGGGATAGCACATATTGCTATTATAGAAGGGTTAGTTAAAGACGGTATAGAAATAGAAGCTATTTATGGATGTTCGATGGGCGCAGTCATAGGTGGTATTTTTGCTGCAGGCCATTTGGAAGAATATAAAGAATGGTTACTTAGCCTGACTAAAAATGATGTTTTTGATTTAATGGATTTTACCTTAACAAAAGAGGGTTTTATTAAAGGAGATAAGATATTTGATAGGCATCGAGAAATGACGGGTGAATTGTTAATTGAAGAGTTTGATATTCCTTTTACCGCTGTGGCTTTGGATATTAAATCAGGGAAAGAGATCTACTTTACTAAAGGTGATTTATACCAAGCATTACGAGGCTCTGTTGCTATTCCCGGATTTATTATCCCTCATAGAACCAAAAGCTATGTTCTCATTGATGGCGGTGTGACCAACCCATTACCATTAAATCTAGCCATTCGAAAAGAAAAGAGCGTCGTTTTAGCCATTGATTTAAGCGGTCCAAAAGACCCTTTGTTTATACTAAAAGACATAAATAATGAGGAGAAAAATCCTGTTCCACATTGGTTTGAGCGAATTATTCCAAGCTATGTACAACCAACTAGAAAAGAAAAGAAGGATGATAAGAAAGAGGAGGAACAAACCCTCTCTTTATTACAACTTATGGAAACTACATTCATATTATCACAAAACAAACTAAATGAATTAATTATTGACAAATATGAACCTGAATTATTAATTCGTTTACCAAGAAAAATGGCCCAAACCTTAGATTTTTTTAGAGCAAAAGAAATATACGGCTTAGGTGTTAAGGCATATAAGAAACACAGAAAACAGATTTTAGAAAAAACCGAATCTAATTAAATCACGTTTTTAATTCGTTCAAATACAGTTTTAACCGAACCTGTACCATCAATAACATTAACTAATCCTTGTTTTTCATAATAATCTAAAACAGGCTTTGTTTCGTTTTGATAAACAGTCAATCTGTTTTTAATACCCTCTACTGTGTCGTCTGTACGACCCTGCCCACGAGAAAGGATTCTATTTATTAGTTCTTCCTCAGGAACCACCAAGGAAATAAGGGTATGCACAGCGGTGTTTTTATTCGCTAACATTTGATCGAAAGATTTAGCTTGGGCTACGGTTCGCGGAAAACCATCAAAAACACATCCTTCAAGATAAACATCTTTAGTAGTTTCTTCTTGAACAAGGTCTACCACGACATCATCAGAAACTAGTTCACCGGCGTCTAATATAGATTTTACTTTAATTCCGAGAGGTGTTTCGTCTTGTATTGCAGATCGAAACATGTTTCCGGTAGATAAGTGGGCTAAATTGAAGTGCTTAACTATATATTCGGCTTGCGTACCCTTTCCTGCTCCTGGTGGGCCAAATAAAATAATATTCATGAGTGAGAGCTATGAATGTTAATAAAGTAAGGTTTCAACCCAAAACGAGTTGAAACCTGGTAGATTAAAAGAGGTGTTATTTAGACTCTTTTTCTTTAATACGAGCAGCTTTACCTCGTAATTCACGTAAATAAAAGAGCTTTGAACGTCTAACTTTTCCGTGCTTTTTCACTTCTATTTTAGCAATAAAAGGTGAGTTTATTGGAAAAATACGCTCCACACCAATACTTCCGCTCATTTTTCGAACGGTGAAAGTTTTGTTTGGTCCGCTACCGCGTTCCGATAATACAACACCTTCATACTGCTGAATTCGTTCTTTTTCACCTTCACGTACACGATAATGCACATTAACGGTATCACCCGCAGTGAAAGCGGGCATATCGTCATTGATTAGGCTTTGTTCAACTAGTTTTAGCTTGTCCATAATAGTACCAATGGTATTAAATAATAGGTTTGAACCTATAGTTAAGTTAATAATCTTTTTAGTCGTCTTTTAATAAATCTTTTCGTCTAGACTTTGTCTTGTCAATTGATTGCTGATCTTGCCACGCTTTTATTTTTTTTGGATCACCCGATCTAAGAACATCTGGAACAAGCCACCCATTAAAATTAGCAGGACGTGTGTATACCGGCGCTTCAAGCAGTCCATCTTGAAACGAATCGTTAAGCGCACTACCCGCATCACCTATGGCTCCTGGCAATAGCCGAACAATAGCATCGACAATCATCATTGCGGGCAATTCACCCCCTGAGAGAACAACATCACCGATGCTATACTCTTTTGTTATGAGGTGCTCTCGGATTCGCTGGTCAATTCCTTTGTAGTGACCACAAAGAAGGATAATATTTTTTTTAAGGCTTAAGGTATTTGCTTCTTTTTGTGTAAAAGGGATACCATCTGGCGCTGTAAATATTATTTCGTCATACGAGCGTTGCTCACAAAGGTGATTTATACAATCAAAAATAGGCTGGGGACTTAGTACCATTCCTGGATCACCCCCGTAGGGATAGTCATCTATTTTTAAATGTTTATCACTTGTAAAGTTTCGCAAGTCGTGAATATGTACATCCACGAGGCTTTTATCTTTAGCTCGTTTAACAATACTGTGGTCTAAAGGGCCGCTTAATAATGCGGGGACGGCTGAAATAATGTCGAAGCGTATCATAAATCTAAGAGGTTATCTACGTTCGAAAATTGAATCGTTTGTTCAGTGGTATTTATCTCTACAAGGTAGGGCTCAACTAAGGGAATGAGTACAGACCCCTTAGTAGTAGCCACCTGAACCAAGGGTTGAACACTTGGTATATCGGTAGGAATAATGGTACCAATTAACTCACCGTTTTCGTCGAAGGCAGTAAAACCATCATAACCATTGTTTTTATCTGGAGCACTATGTGTCCACTCATCATATAGATGAGTATCAATAAATAGGCGATGATGTTGGATAGCTTCGGCGTGCGACCGATTAGCAATTTGATCAAAAGTGACAAAGAACAAAGTGGCGTTCCGTTTATTTTCGGTTCGGATAGACAGAACTCTCAAAGGGTATAAATCACCTCTATTATTTTTTAGAAAAACGACTAAGTTTTCCTCATTGTGAATAACAGAGGGGTCTGGTAGCTCCCAAACAACCTTAACTTCTCCTTGAAGACCATGGGCGCGGTCAATATGACCAATGCTCATAAATCCAGAAGGGCTTGGGTTGCTCATGGGATTAACTCAAAGGTTAACTAGGCTTCTTTTTTTGCTTCCCAAGCAGCCAAAACCGTTTTACGCTCTTCACCATCAGCCACAAAGCCCTCAAGGTCTTCTAAGGAGGTTGCTGCTATATGATCAGCCGCTTCTTTAGCGGTCATATCGGCGGAGCTTTTTACGGATTGTTCCTCTGCTTCATCGCTAGTTTTTTCTGCTTGTTCAGCAGGAGTAGCATCTTCAGTAGTTGTTGATTCTGCTTCTTCAGAAGCCGCCTCAGATGATTTCTCTGCCTTTTCTTCTACCTCCGCTTCCGCATTAGAACTTGTTGTTTCTTCCGCTACAACCGCATCTTCTTCTGAAGGGGCGTCTTCGGTGGATACTTCAACCGTCGCCTCTACATCAGCTTCTACACCGGTCTTTACTTCTGCTCCTGGTTCTTCTGGCGCAGACTCTTCGGATACGTCATTTTCGGTAGCTTCAGCAATCTCTGTTTCAGCTGCTTTTTCGGCCTCTTGAGCCATTTCAGCAGCAGCGCTAGCTTTTTGCTCTATTTGTTTCTTTACTTCTTTCTCTTCCGCAATTAGAGTAGCGCGGACCTGTTCTTTTCGCGTGACCTCTGTGCTTGCTTTTGCTTCACGAGCCGCTCTCCACTCTTCAAGTGCTGTAGTAATTTCTTCTTCACTTTTGCCCCACATTTGTAGGTGGCGCTTGTAAAGAAAGCCTTCATGACGAAGAATTTTTTCAACCGCATCGGTTGCCTTAGCGCCATTATCTAACCAATAGCTGATACGCTCTTCGTTAATGGTGGTTTCTTTTTTTTCAGTTACCCCATCATAACGGCCAACTTGCTCTATTATTCGACCATCGCGTGGTGAACGGCTGTCAGCAACTACGATATGATAAATAGGACGACGAATACGCCCCTTTCGTTGTAGTCTAATTTTAATCAATGATTTATCCTCAGTTGAGTTGTTGTTTAATGCTTCTTATCGCCCTAGAGACATATTTTTGAGCCCCTGAAGCGCACGTCCTGTTTTTCCCATTTTTGACATGGTTTTCATCATTTTCTTCATCTGGTCGAACTGTTTTATAAGATCATTTATTTCTTTAACAGTTCTACCGGAACCCTTAGCAATACGTCTACGGCGAGAGCCA
>CALKOA010000046.1 GCA_938091655.1 uncultured Balneolaceae bacterium
TATAGCAACCATGCTCCCCATAAAAAGGGCCACTCGTTTCGCTCCAAAATTTGGTAAAGCCCAAGCAATTATGGGCATCATTATTACCGTTCCCAATCCCCTAAATAACAGAACATAGCCTAATGTGGTCGCAGTGAGTAACGCAGCATCTCGAACATCGGGGACTCGTGACGCCCACGTTGCAAAAGCCAAACCTAAATTGAAAAGGGCAAAACTAACTGCCAATATTGACTTTTGGTGAGTTTCCAAATGAATTATCTAAATTGAAGTGTATTAAATTGGGGTAATCAGAAGAGGGTTAACCTAAAGTGTTGGTCAAGAAAATGAATAGGTTTAGCTTCCACAAATCGAAAAAAATTACCACTATTTCGGCTTAGTTGTAATGATTATTTAACACAGGTCTCCCCTATTTTTATCATATTGGCAAGCACAATCGAATATGCTCGATATACAATAACCTGAAAAATATATACACCTATCCCGCTATGAATAGTAGATTCACGCTTCCACTTTACAGTCTTTTGGCCTTAGTTTTTGCCCTGTCCTATCAACCAAAACTTGTTGCTCAGGATCAGCATACCCATGAAAATGGACAGGAGCATAGCCATGGATCTATTACTGAGCCTCCGGCACATGGCCACAATCATGCAGTTGAACAAAAGGTATATTTTCCAGATCTCCCAAACGCTAAAACGATTAGCTGTGATTTCCACATGCATACCGTATTCTCAGATGGGTCTGTCTGGCCAGATATTCGTGTTTCGGAGGCCGTTAGAGAGGGTATCGATTGTATTTCAACTACCGAGCATTTGGAGTACCAACCACATTCGGAGGATATACCACATCCGGATCGAAATCGGGCATTTGAATTAGCAAAGCGCTCGGCTAGAAATACGGATTTAATGGTGATCGCGGGCTCAGAAATTACTCGCCAAATGCCTCCAGGCCATACAAACGCGGTGTTCATTACTGATGCTAATCCTATTCTGACCGAAGATCCAATGGATGCTTTTGCCGAGGCAGCTGGGCAAGGAGCCTTTATTTTTACAAATCACCCACAGTGGACTGCCCAACGCAAAGATGGCATTGCCCGCTATGACCCCATGCACCTTGAACTTATTGAAAAGAACATGCTTCATGGTATTGAAATTGTAAATGAGCATAGTTATTCCGATGAGGCATTGCAACTGGCATTAGACCACAATTTAACCCTTATCGGTACTTCTGACGTGCACGGGCTCACCGATTGGATGTATGAAATTCCTCATGGTGGCCATCGCCCAGTAACCCTGGTTTTTGCGGAGGTACGTAGTCCGGAAGCCACTAAAGAAGCTTTACATAATCGCCAAACTGTGGTCTGGTTCAATGACTTGTTTATTGGCAGGGAACAGTGGCTAATGCCCATCTTAAAGGCATCACTTCCGATTAGAGTGATAGGCTACCAGGGGGATTCTCAAATTTTGGAGGTTGAATTGGTGAATGCAACTCATTCTAGATTTACCCTGCGAAACACCACTGAATACACGTTTCATGAAGATGCTTCTGTTTTTATGGTAGAACCTCAATCAACCAAAACATTGCTTGTGAAAACGCTCGAGCGATTGGATACGGTAGAACTTGAGTTTGAATTTTTAAATGGTATTTTGGCACCTAATGAACACCCTACTATTGGATATTCACTGACTCTAGAAAATTAGAATAAACAAAAATTGGAATGGGTTTACACCAAACCGTTGGTTGTAACCCTTTTCTTTGGCTAAGACTAATTATCACCTAACGATTTTAGTCGAACGGCTTCAAATTCATCACCCGTAGCCCAACGTTGCTGCTGCTCCGCATTTATGGCATTCATGGCGGCTTTAAAAAAGATGCGTGTATCTTGCTCAGCCCCTGACAAATCCCAATATTCGTTTACTTCGTCATTCACACTATGATAGTTGGCCGCGCTCAGGCTATCAATCAACTCTAGATATCCTTCAGGTTTACCCAGAAACTCTCTACCTGGGTTAGGAAAAATAGCAGGGATACCCACTTTGGCCATATTAAAGTGATCTGATCGATAAAAAATACCGTTTTCAGGAGCAGGATCTGGATAGACTGGCCGCCCTGCTTTCCCCGCTTCTCGCACCACTAAATCGGCCATCGTATTTCGCCCAAGACCTATAATCACTAGATCATTGGTAGGTCCATATACATTCATACCATCTAAATTAATGTTGGCTGTCACCTTCGATGGGGGAATAGTTGGATGCTGTGCCCAATACTCTGAACCCAATAGACCTACCTCTTCTGCACTTACCAACACAGCTGCCACACTTCGGCGCATTTCGGGTTGAATTATTTTAAAGCTCTCCATCATCTCTAGCACGGCACTAACCCCTGCCGCATTGTCTTCCGCGCCATTATTAATCGCATCGCCATCAATAGGTGATGTAATGCCTAAGTGATCAAAATGAGCCGTTAAAACAAGGTATTCATCCTTCAATTCGGGATCATTTCCTGGAATGGTTGCAATAACATTCTGAGCCAAAATTTCACGGTATCGTGACTCTAAATTGACAGACATACTCAACCCCTCCAATACTACCGGTTCAAAATCAGGATTATCTGCCTCCTTTAGCATATCTGATAACTGCAGTCCTGCAGCCGCAAATAGTTCTGATGATCGCTCCTCAGTTATCCAAGCATTAAACTTTGTTGGATTTTCCGGGGCATCTGGGTTGGCCTTAACATAAAAGCGCTCACGACTCCAACTATTTGACACCACACTCCAACCGTACCCTGCAGTTGGTGTTGTATGAATAATGACAGCACCTATCGCTCCCATTTCTTGTGCTTTTTCATACTTGTACGTATATCGACCATAATAAAGACGTACCCGACCCCCAAATAGACTCTCATCGTATTCAGGGTCATTATTCTTAATCACCACTATCTTACCCTCTACATCCATGCCCTTATAATCATCCCAATCATATTCTGGTGCCTGAATACCGTACCCCACGTACACCAATTCGGCATTTTGCACGTCTACTTCCGTTCGCTGATTCGACGGCCATGCTACAAAATCATCATAAAATGCCAGGTCTATACCATTCGCACCATCATTGACATTCATTCTGTGATTATCCGTAACCTGTCCTAACAAAGGAAACTTTTGAACAAAACTACTGTCACCAACACCAGGCTGCGCACCCATTGCTTCGAGTTCCGCTACCAAATAATCCACCGACATCTGCTCGCCTTCCGTTCCCGTACCTCTGCCTTGATAAGCATCTGAAGCAAGCACCGTAATATGAGCCATCATCTGTTCTTTGGTAATTTGCTTAGCCGCATCATTCAGTTCTTTGTCATCTACTAAGCTACCGCATGACAATAACACCGCTGGAATAAGCAGTAAACTCCACCGCCCATAAGCGCTGCCCCATCGAGTTCTTTCTGCTTGATTTTCACGTTGGTTTATGAGCGCCCAATTCGAATTCCTGTGTTTCCTGTTCGGGTTTGCGTGTAGTCTACTATGTATTCTATTTGCAAGCATCCATAATTTCTTCTTTATCTCTTGATTTGCTAAGTTCATAAGATTCTCGATTTAAATAATGACAAATATTCTGAGCACTGATGTAATTCAACAAATTTAATTGAACATGTACTAGGTGTTATACCACCCGTTTTGAGGTATAGTAATATCAATCAAAATACATTCTATTATCGTTTTCTCAAATCAAATGTGTGAGAAGTTACTTAGCCGCGGTAATAACTGTTTTTTCACGAATTTTCAATAAACCCTTGATGATCGATTATTGTAATATAATCTTGACAAAGCTGTATAAAATGGAGCTCAATTAGTATGAACAAAACATCATTACAGACGATCTACGAACAACAAAAAACATTCTTTGACTCTGGTAAAACGTTACAATACCCCTTTCGATTAGCCGCCCTTTTACGCTTAGAAAAAGCTCTAAATGCTCATGAGGACGCTTTGATAAAGGCATTGAATGCGGACTTAAAAAAATCTGCTTTCGAATCGTATAGCGCAGAAATTGGTCTTATTAAAACAGAGATTCGTTTCGCAAAGCGTCGTTTAAAAAAATGGATGCGCCCGAGAAAACAACGTGATGTACTCATAAATTTTCCTTCGAAAAATTACCACATACCCGTGCCATATGGGCTTAGCCTAATCATTGGCCCCTGGAATTATCCAGTACAACTTTGTTTAAGTCCTCTCATTGGAGCCATTGCTGCTGGAAATACCGTACTCCTAAAACCTTCTGAATGGGCCCCTCAAGTGGGTAAGATACTCCAGGGTATGATTGCTGAATTTTTTGACCCTGCCCATATTTCCGTGTTAACGGGGGACGAAACCCTAAGCGCTGAATTAGTTGAGCTGGATGTAGATCACATTTTTTTTACAGGAAGTACACAGGTTGGACGTATCATTGCAAAGTCGGCTGGATCACGACTAATTCCTTGCACGTTAGAACTAGGTGGTAAAAGCCCTTGCATAGTTGACCAAACCGCAGATCTTAAAATAACTGCACGACGGATTGCTTGGGGCAAATTCATGAATGCAGGACAAACCTGTGTAGCCCCAGATTATGTACTAGTGGAGGAACGAGTTGAATCTGAATTATTAATACACTTGAAGGATGCAATCAACGAATTTTATGGAGCGGATGCATTAACAAGTCCGGATTATCCACGTATTGTTTCTGATAAACATTTTAATAGATTAGTGAACTTACTTGATATCAGTTCAACTCCCGATTCTTCTGGATCAGCGAAGGGTGCAGTACTGTATATGGGCGGGGAGACGATGGCAGAAGAGCGATACATTAGTCCTACTATACTTACCGATCTTAGCTTGAATCATCCGCTCATGGAAGAAGAAATTTTTGGGCCTATTCTCCCGGTGCTTCGGTATCGCAGTGTGGATGAAATACCTAAAATCATTAATAAAAACGCCCATCCTCTTGCATGCTACCTGTTTTCGAAGGATCCTCACATGCATTCTCTCTTTATCCACACGCTTAGTTTTGGAGGTGGTGCAATAAACGATACCGTCGCGCATTTAGGAAATCCGCATTTGGCTTTTGGAGGAGTTGGTCCAAGTGGGATTGGATCCTATCATGGTCAGCATTCGTTTGAAACCTTTTCCCATACCAAGAGTATTATGAAGAAAAACTTCTTCTTGGATGTTCCTTTTCGATATCCTCCCTATAAAGATAAAATAGCATGGATTAAAAGACTTTTTAGATAATGTAGCAAAGCATACTGGATCTTGTTTACTAGTCCGTGTACTGGATAGGAGAGTTCGAATGGGAAGCCCCTAAAAAATTCGAAAGCAAAAAAACAGCTCCAAATGAAGCTGTTTAAAAAAATGACGCAGTTTTCACACTACATCATTTCGGGTTATGGTATCAATAAACTTTTGAAAAAATGTTAAGGCTTGTGCACTTTTGAAATTCTAAGCGCTTGTGCAATACTCATATGACTTAGTTCTTAGAATTTGGTTCAACTTTATGCACTGAGTGACTTAAATACCTTTAAAATAGGAATCTCGTCTACTTTAACAATAAAAGTCTAAATGTAATCTTTACTGACATCAAGGACTAATAACTAACGTCACAGCTTTTTTCTCTAAATAAAGATACTAAATTATCTTTAATATTAAATGATAAGCTAA
The DNA here is from genome assembly GCA_938091655.1 of uncultured Balneolaceae bacterium. GTDB lineage: Bacteria > Bacteroidota > Rhodothermia > Balneolales > Balneolaceae > UBA1275. The sequence goes on from CALKOA010000046.1 coordinate 5,687, forward strand.
GAAAATTATAAACAGGAGATTTAATGTCATCACAAGCCATTAATCGTGAGACCCCAAATTGGATATTTGTAGCTAGTGTTGTCTTTATTGGATGGAATATGACTGGTGCCGTGTTTTACCTAAATGAAATGTTCATGGGCCCTGAAATGTTTGATACGATGAGTTCTGCACAGCAAGATTTCTTTAGTTCTCGCCCAGCATGGGTGACTGCCAGCTATGCAACGGCCGTTTGGATAGGTATAGTGGGATCCTTTTTGTTATTACTCCGCAAAAAATTGGCTTTACCTACTTTTATATTGTCCCTAGTTGGCGCGCTTCTTCAAATTAGCTACAACTTATTCATCGGAGATGGTTTAGTAACATTTGGGCTATCTGCACTTATTGTACCTAGCCTAGTTACTATAATTGGTATATTAGAAGTCTGGGTAGCTAAAAAAGCCACTGACGAGCAGTGGCTTACATAGCATAAGTTTTTCACTGTAGCTCTTATTATTTCAGCAAGAGCATTCTTTTGGTCAACACAGCGTTACCCATTCGAAGCTGATACACATACACCCCGCTCGACAAACTACCTGCTTCAAATACTACGGAATAATATCCCGCAGCCATTCGCTCATTTTTAAGCGTTCGCACTTTTTGACCTAGCATATTGAATATATCTAAACGAACCTCCGCTACCTCAGGTATCGCAAAATCTATCTTTGTACTTGGATTAAATGGATTAGGGTAGTTTTGCAATAGGGTGAATTGGTTTGGTTTTACTTCAATATGAAACGGTTCTAAATTTGAATTCGGTGCTTCATTTACACGAATATTGGCCTCTAGAGTCGTATTAATAGAACTACCTTCCACATCAAAGTTGAGTACTATTGTTGTTTCATCTACCAAATCATTTAGTCCATAGGCAGCAATTGTCGTATAATCATTAGTACTATGGATTAATTTTTCCCAACCTTCTGGTAAATTTGATACAGATGCTAGCTTAAGATTTTCTGATTTAGGCAATTGAATCTCAACAGCACTTATAGAAGTTCTGATGTCTGAAATAGAAATGGGAACACGTAGCTGATTCGTCTCCTTAGATAATTCTGGTGTCCATGCATAAGTTGGTTGCCATATTACAGTTTTTGATGCATTTGATGGACGACAGCTAAGGGTAATTGGATAACCAACAATATGCTTTATAATCATAGCTGCATCAAAAGCAGAAACAAAACCATTCGCTGTGACGTCTGCTGCTGTTGAATCCCTGCCTACAAGCGGGAATTGAGGAGACATACGAACTGAGTGACGTAATATATATGACGCATCTAAGGCTGATACAGTTAAATCATTAGTTACATCACCACAAATTATATCTGTAACAGAGACTTGAGCAGTAACTCCAACTGCTTCAGGGTCTCCTTCATTAACCAATAATTCTGAAAAAGATATCTCTGAAGTACCAACTTTTTTATAGGTGATTATTAGATCAAGCAATGAACCATCAAAAATAATATCAGCGCCAGAACTACTGATCCCCGCTATAAATATTTTACCCAAAGTATTCTCATTAGTAAAAATGTCAAAATCTTTAGATAATCCTGATTGATTCTCGACAATTACAATATCCATTAACTCACTATCATATTCTATAGCAAATTGATAACTGCTAATCGTACGATTTCCTAAATTAGACAGTTGTATTGAGGTGTATGAAGTATCAGAAATATGAGTAATTATATCGTCAATATTGAGATAAATTTTGTCCTTTGGATCAACTATCACAATTTCAAATTCCTCATCTAGCCATCCTGAGTAGTTGACAAATCCTAACCCATTGTCATCATATACATCATAAATCTCATCTATATTTTTTGGATTACTACCTTCATTCATCTCGGTTGTAGTATTCTCTCCCCACCAGTTGTGGCGGGCATCTATCTCTTCCCACTTA
>CALKOA010000047.1 GCA_938091655.1 uncultured Balneolaceae bacterium
TTTCAGAAAATCACCGCTGGGATGCTGGATCTGAATGGTTTGACAAGTATGATCATCCCCTATGGAAGCAGTATGGCGAAGAAGCCGCAAATTCCGGGCATGGAGGAATGGACTTCTTCCTAGATCGGGCCTTCATTGAAAGTGTTAGGAGACAGGTTGCACCTGTGATTGATGTATATGATGGGGCCATGATGCGGGTCATCACTCCATTATCCGAGCGTTCAATTGCCGAGGGCGGTGCTCCGCAGGAAATACCTGATTTCACCCAAGGTGCTTGGATGCATCGAGTACCTGTATTTGGCCTAGGAGATCTCTAAACTTTCTATGCAATCCATCTCACTAGTCATACTTGCAGCGGGTTTAGGTAGCCGGTACCGAGGCCAAAAACAAACCGATGGAATGGGCCCGAATCAAGAAAGCTTGCTCGACTACGCAATTTATGACGGGTTATTGGCCGGTTTTACTCAGATCGTTTTTGTGGTTCGAGAATCGATGATGCCTAGCTTCAAAGAAACACTAGAAGCTAAATGGGGCAGCTATAAGAGCAAATACTATCCCGAAGCTTGTTTTGAGTGCGTAATGCAAAAAATAGACGATCTGCCAGAGGGTTGTGAACGGCCGGTAGAGCGTACAAAACCGTGGGGAACGGCACATGCTCTATGGGCTGCTCGCAAATGTATCCATGATCCCTTTGCCATGATTAATGCTGACGACTTTTATGGACGTGATGCTCTCCTTCGTATTGCTCAACACGTAACAACGCTAAACAATCATTCCTTAGACGCCTGTTTGGTTGGGTATCCAATCACTCGTACACTTTCGAAAAATGGTTCCGTCTCTAGAGGTATTTGTGAAATTACCGGCGGTAATCTAAGCCGAATCGTTGAGCTAACCCAAATAGAAACCGATGGAGCCTCTATTTGGTACAAAGAAAGCGGGACTGTACTACGATTAGATGGTACCGAAATTGTTTCAATGAACTTAATGGGATTTAGTTCAGCAATTTTTACGGTACTTGAAGATCTTTTAACCAATTTTTTCACCGAACAAATTGAGGGGATGAATCCACAGCAACTCTCGGCGGAATGCTACGTTCCCAGCGCACTACAGTCCTGTGTCGAACGAGGTCTTTCGGTTCCGGTACTCGAGAGTGATTCTGTCTGGTTTGGAGTTACCTATCCGGATGATGCGCCTATTGTACGTGATTCATTGCTCGACTTGGTACAAGAAGGGGCTTACCCAACGCCTCTTTGGACGCAATAAGCTATGTCAATAAAAAAAAGATCCTTGTCAGAGCTAATACACAAAGTACACTCATTCATACCTGAGATACTGGTTCATGAACTTGAGGTGCATCAACTAGGGCTTGGCCACATTCATGAAAGTTACCTCATCCAACAATCAGGCACACCAACCTGGATTCTTCAGATAATTAACACACAGGTTTTCACCAAGCCCGAACAGGTCGAAAAAAATCACCACGCCCTAGTTGAGTTATTTAAAAGGGAATCCGTAGATACGCTAGGGATTCAAATACCCGAAGTGGTACCCTACTCAGCTCACAGTCTGTATTATTGGGATGCAGACCATCAGCCTTGGCGACTGTATACCTTTTATGGTGAGCATATTTGTTATGAATATTGCTCTTCGCTTGAGATTGCTCGAAAGGCTGGTAAAGCGTTTGGACGTTTTTCACGAGTGCTTAATAAACCTGTGATTAGCCATGAAAATAGCCTGGATAAGCATCATCCAGAAAGAGTAGAACCTAGTCTTGAGAATACCGACACTTCAAAAACTGCTGGGATTGCTGAAACATTCAAGCCTACACTTGACGCCTTCCACAGCATACACCATCGAGCCCACCAACATTACGCCGCAAGGGCAAAATACCATGGGCCCCTACAATTAAGTGCCAAACAGGGATCTCACCAGCTACAATTTGACCTTGAGGCCTGGAACATCACCATCGAACAATACCTCCCCACGCTTATGGGCATGGAAAATGCTCTTAACAGCGATGAAGGGCGCCGTTTTAATCGATTATCCCATAATGATGCCAAGCTGAATAACCTGCTCCTTCACCCTGAAAATGAACCCGCTGTCATACTTGATCTAGATACCGTGATGCCCGGATCCTTGTTGTTTGATTTAGGCGATGGCTTACGTAGTATTTCGACATCGTCTAAAGAAGATGAACTAGACCTAGCCCAAGTTCGCATACAATGGGAGTATCATCAGCAGTATAGAGAAGCTTTTTTAGCCGAAGTCGATTCAATGCTAAACCAGGTTGAAAAGCGCTATATCTCATTTGCCGGGCCTTATATGACCTTTATCATGGGGCTCCGATTCTATACCGATTTTCTAGAAGGTAATCGCTACTACTCTTCCAACTATCCAGAACACAACTTGGTACGAGCTCGAAACCAATTCCACCTCTTCCATCAAATGATGAAAAAGGTGGACAGTTGAAGGACATGCTTTGAGTGGCTTTAGAGGTAAATCCTACCAGAAGATAGCATAAAGAACAGCCGTAATAATTAGTACAGTATACGCACCAATATTAAAGGATCGACTCGTTTTGAAGGTTTCCGAAGTGGTAATAATAGCTTTCGGGTCATCATCATTTGGATTAGTGGTCAAAGAAACACCTGCAATTACAACAATGGTAAGAATCAAGGTGTAATACATTTGAGTTAAAAACGGTAGTTCCAACGACGGTACCTTTAACAATAATGCTATCACAATGGATGATAGCACCCCATAAATAGCGGCTTTGGTGGTCGTTTTCTTCCAGAAAAGCCCCATGATAAAGACGGCTAAGATCCCTGGACTCACTAAGCCAGTATATTCTTGAATATATTGAAACATCTGAGGAATGTTGCTTAATTGAGGTGCAACTAGAACTGCAATAATCAATGCTACAATAGCTGTTAAGCGACCCACTGTTACAGTTTGTTTATCGGTAGCTTCTCTATTGAAATAGGGTTTGTAAATATCCATGGTAAAGATAGTGGCTACCGAATTAAGCATGGAAGCTAAAGAAGAGACAATAGCGGCTGCAAGTGCTGCTACCACCAAACCTTTGAATCCAGGCATCACAAATTCACTAATTAACCAAGGATATGCCTTATCGTTATCAAGTCCACCGCCTGCTTTAGTAAAGGCTTCTACTACTCCAGGAATCGTATTGGTTCCCTCAGGCTGGGAAAACATCACATAGGCAACAATTCCAGGAATAACAACAATCAAAGGAATGATGAGCTTTAAAAATGCTGCAAAAACAATCCCCTTTTGAGACTCCTCGAGAGACTTAGCGGCTAATGTCCTCTGGATAATATATTGGTTAAATCCCCAATAATATAAGTTCGCCACCCACATCCCGCCTACCAGGACTGCAATTCCTGGGAGGTTATTAAACTCCGGATTATCTCGATCCAAAATCATGTGAAATTTATCTCCGGCTACATCATAGATATGGTTAATTCCGCGTAACACACCACCGTCTGGTGTAACTTGATCCAAAGCTATGAAGGTTGTTACAAGACCGCCTAAGACCAACAATACGACTTGTACAACATCGGTCCAAGCTACAGCAGATAATCCACCATAAATAGAATAGGCTGCTGCGATTAATGCCAAACCAATGAGAGAGGCCCAAATTAGACTCCCATCACCGACCCCGAAAATGGTATCCAACGCTTTTGCACCCAAGAAAATGACCGTAGTCAGGTTTACAAACACAAATAAGGCAATCCAAAATACCGCCAAAATGGTTTTCAAGGTGGTATTAAATCGCTGCTCAACAAATTCGGGTATGGTATATAATTTTTTCTCTATAAAAATAGGAAGGAGAAACTTACCCACAATTAAGAGGGTAATGGCAGCCATCCACTCATAGGTAGCAATAGCAAGACCTACCGCAAAGCCTGAGCCAGACATACCAATAATTTGTTCTGCCGAGATATTTGCCGCGATTAGTGACGCCCCTATCGCCCACCATGGGAGCGATTTACCAGCTAAAAAGTAATCTTCTGCATTTTTTTGGTGCCCGTCTTTATCTCTAGAAACCCAAAGCCCAATTCCTACAATCAACATGATGTAGGCTACAAAAACAATAATATCAATGGTCTCAAATCCGCTCATATTTGTATATTTTATTATGGTTAGTTCTGCGCTTAATAAAAGGAATTCTATAAACATTTAGAATACAGAAGTTCTTTTTTTACTTTACGGTATAAACTAACTAAAGAAAAACAGAATTACGTTTCTATTCTAATAGCGACAAAAACCCCAAATAAATTAGTATACTCATGAAAAAAGCATCTCTATTACTGTTTCTAATGGCATTTGCCATGATTGGATTCTCTTGCGGTGAATCCGAAGCAGATCGTATGGCCAGAGAACAAGCACGAATAGATTCTATTCGTGTCGCTGAACAAGCCGCACTTGAAGCGCGGATGCAAGCCGTAGAAGATAGCTTGGCTGCGGTAGAAGCCGCCCGATTAGCGGAGGAAGCTGCAAAAACAGCCTACACATTCGATGAAAATGGCAGTTATGTCATTCAAACTGGATCATGGCGCTCAGAAGTAAAAGCAAATCAAATAGCTGATCGATGGTCGAGAAGAGTTCCGGCAGCCTATGTTGTCCAAGGCGGCGATGAAACTTCCGGCGATGTTTGGTTTCGAGTTCGCATTGGTTATTTCCCAAGCATTCAAGACGCCCAAAACTTTGGCGCAGAAATGGGCCTAGATTACTGGGTTACCACTAGAGACTAAGGTTTCAATAGCAAGTAAATTGACTATTTGATCGTATCTATTGCGTGAAATGGTTAATTATTATGCTAAAAAATATTTTAGTTGCTTATCTCGCAAGCAATTAGTTAATTGAGTCAACGCTCAAGTAGCGTCTCTCTTGATGAATAGTCAGGGCATTACATCGGAATGATGTAATGCCCTATTTTTTTGCATCAACTTATCTATATTATACGTTTACGTTCAAGTTACGTACTAAACTGGCATATTATCCTATCGTCCTAAATACGCTGACTCACTAGTTATGATGAAACACTTTACGATTACCAAACGCCAAGAAGAGCATATTGCGATTCTTGAAATAAATGGAGAACTGGATGCTCATACTGCTTTCCAGCTTGAACAGCAGTTTAAAACCTTAATTG
>CALKOA010000048.1 GCA_938091655.1 uncultured Balneolaceae bacterium
GGTGGATTTCGTCCAGCTATCTGGCAAATGAGTAATGGATTACGCATTTTTGGTTGGACTAGTATATATAATATCCCTTATTTAGAATATTGGCTAGATGATTAATAACATCGATTTAGGACGTTTTGGCATGATCTTGGGGCCACTGGTGCTCTTTATCATGCTTCTTTTATCTCCACCTGAAGGGCTTAGCCAGGAAGGCTGGTATGCCGCTGCTGTTACGGTTTTTATGGGTATTTGGTGGATTACCGAAGCGGTACCTATTTCAGTTACTGCTCTGGTGCCTATTGTCCTATTCCCATTACTTGGGGTACAGGCTATTGCTGCAACCACAGCACCATATGCCAACCCCTTAATTTTTCTTTTTTTAGGCGGTTTTATACTAGCCATTGCTATGGAGAAATGGGATTTACACCGTAGGGTGGCACTGGTCATTGTATCTAGAGTCGGGGTTGCGCCAAAATCCATTATTTTAGGATTTATAGTTGCAGCTGCTTTTTTAAGTATGTGGGTCAGTAATACTGCTACGGCCATAATGATGTTGCCGATAGCTCTTTCTATACTTGCATTGATCGATCGCGGTACGGAGAATAACGAGTCATTAGACCCGAATTCAACCAAAGAAAAAACAAATTTCGAGCTTGCTCTCATACTAAGTATTGCATACGCCTGTAATATTGGCGGTATGGGTACACTCATTGGAACTCCACCCAATGCTCTACTGGCAGCTTTTATGTTAGAAAACTATGGAGTAGAAATCGGTTTTTTGGAATGGATGAAAGTCGGCGTCCCCCTTTTATTGGTGTCTATTCCACTACTCTACTTTGTGCTTACCCGATGGATATATCCTATTAGAATTACCGAAATACCTGGGGGTAAAGGGCTCATTGCAAGAGAATTAGACCAGCTGGGTAAAATGACCAATCAAGAGAAAAAAGTAGGTGTTCTCTTTGTTTCAGCGGCCCTGCTATGGATGTTCAGGCCAGCTTTAGCACCCTATTTGCCTGGTTTATCGGATGCTGGAATCGCTATTGCCATAGGGGTCGCGCTGTTTTTAGTACCAGCAGGTAAACAACGCAAAAATGCAATTGAAAGCTCTCTGGATATTGATTCAGATTCGCCTGCTAATTCGTCTGCTAATGACGATGAACAAGGAGGGAATTACCAGGGTATTTTGGAATGGAAAGATGCGCAACGCCTGCCATGGGGAATCTTGTTATTGTTTGGGGGCGGGCTTAGCATGGCCTCAGCGATTAGCTCAACAGGTCTAGCTGCTTGGATCGGTAGTGGTATTGGTGGTTTACAAAATTGGCCTATCGTTTTATTGGTGGTTATTGTGATTGCCCTGATGATATTTTTAACTGAAATGACAAGTAATACCGCATCTACCGCTACCTTTTTACCCATTTTGGCATCCATAGCAATAGGACTGGGGGAGAATCCCTTACTTTTTGCAATACCAACCGTACTTGCGGCTAGTTGCGCTTTTATGCTTCCCGTGGCAACACCACCCAACGCTATAGTTTATGGAAGTGGACGAATTACCATCCCTGAAATGAGCAGGGCTGGCCTGTTGCTTAATCTGCTTTTTATCGCCTTACTATCCCTGGGTGCTCTCACATTTTTTGGCTTCGTATTTGGGGTAGAAATTGGGGTATTACCTGAATGGGCTAACCGTTAATATGTTTGGTTTTTGAGATATCGATAACTTTCGGGCCCCTGTTCAAAAAGTAGATCAATAAAGCTGCAGTGTTCCATGAATGCACCGTGGTGTTGTGGATAGTGGAACCCTGGGACATAACTTGTCTCAGCTTCAGGAATTGGGCTCATATAGGTGTGCGAATGACATTCTTGTATACATGTATATGTTGAATGCACACTAGATTGTTTAGGATCTTCGGTTGCGAACACCTTAGGAATGTCATTGCCAAAAAGCACTTCAGGGTCTTTCCTAAAGTCGTAAGGATCTGGAATGAATCTAAGCTTTTCCGATACATATTGGAGTGAGGTGAATTCAAGCAATCCTCGCAAAATATGCGTATTAAAATCCCACAATCGTTCATGCTTCGAGGCCTCCATAATCAAAGCTTCGAATTCCTTCCAATAGTAGTCATGATAGCGAGCTTTGGAATAACTGTGTTGGACCGCATTTAAAAATGGCCCTGTCCAATCTTGCTTAGAATCGATACGAGCCTGAGAAATTAGTGTTTTTTTATCCTCGGTACGAATGGGGAGACCAATCCACTGCCGTTGATCTTTGTTTCGAATAGCCGCACGATGACTCCGGCCCTTTCTCGACCAAGGTTGACCACCTAGTATTAACACTTGATCAGCACGAAAGATTGCGGCAAGGTCATATACATTAGGGGCAAAGCTGCATTGAATGAATAGTTTCGCGCTCATAAACTTGGTTATACGGTGGAATCGGGTTCACACTAACCCTGAAAGTAAAACAAACAAGCCACAATTTACATAAAAAAAGGCTTCTCTTGGCTCTTTTAAAATGAAGGTACATGGATGATAAATACCTTTTGGATTATGCCTTCATCAAAGTGGATTATTCGTATCTTTAGATAACTGTTAAAATTTATGGAATTATGAGTGTTAGAGTTCGTTTTGCCCCCTCACCAACGGGGTTTTTACATATTGGTGGATTACGTACGGCTTTGTACAATTATCTTTATGCACGCCACCATAAAGGCACTTTTGTGCTTCGAATAGAGGATACCGATCAATCCAGATATGTTGAGGATGCGGAACAGGATATTATTGAGTCACTAGAATGGGCTGGCATTCAGATCGATGAGGGACCACACAAACCAGGTACTTTTGGCCCGTATCGACAAAGTGAACGAAAAGAACTCTACCTTCACTATGCGCAGCAGCTCATTGAGCAGGGAGATGCTTACTACGCCTTTGATACCACCGATGAAATAGAGGAAATGCGAGAGCGACTTAAAAAGTCGGGAAACCCCTCCCCAAAGTATGATTCCATTACTCGTCAAAGCATGAAAAACAGCCTCACCTTATCTCAAGATCAGGTGAAGGAAAAGTTGGAAAATGGGAGTGAATATGTCATTCGTTTAAAAGTTCCACGACGTGAAACGGTTAAATTTGAGGATGAAATTAGAGGCATTGTTTCCTTTGATACGGCTGGATTGGATGACCAAGTTTTGCTTAAATCCGATGGAATGCCCACCTATCACCTAGCAAACGTAGTAGATGACCATACCATGGAGATTACTCATGTAATACGTGGGGAAGAATGGCTGAGTTCAGCACCTAAACATATGCTCTTATACAAAGCTTTTGGTTGGGAAGCACCTACGATGGCTCATCTACCACTTATCATGTCACCAAGCGGCGGAAAGCTATCCAAGCGTAAAGCCGAAACTGAGGGTATACCTGTAAATACCAAAGAATACCGATTTGGCCATTATGAGCCAGAAGCATTAATTAATTTCTTGGCTTTTTTAGGGTGGAATCCTGGCGATGACAGCGAAGTATATGATATGAACGCTCTTTGCGAAAAGTTTAGTTTAGATCGCGTAAGTAAAGGAGGAGCAGTATTTAATTACAAAAAGCTCATGTGGTATAATGAGCATTATGTCCATCATAAAAGCATTGATGAGCTATTGCCCCAAGTGCAGCATTTGTTTTCGACCAATGGTATTAAAGCCGATGACGTTTCCTTCCTTAGAAGGGTATTAGCATTGTTGCATGAACGAGTGTCTAAGGTAGATGAATTTGTACCTATGGGGCGCTTTTTTTATGAAGCGCCAACAGATTATGATGAGAATGCGTTAAAGAAGTGGAATGATCAAAGCGTAGAACTCGTCCAATCCTTTACGGGCCGATTGGTTACTATCGCCGACCAGGAGTTTACGGCAGCAGTTATAAAACAAGCCTTAGAGGCAACGGTAGAAGCGGAATCAGTGGGTTTTGGAAAAGTCATGATGCCCGTTAGAATTGCTTTATCGGGTCAGGGCTTTGGACCTGATTTATTTCCTGCTATGGAATTAATCGGTAAAACAGAATGTCTTGAACGTCTTGAAACTGCCGTGCAGCGCTTGAGCTAGTTGTCCTCGCTTTTAGCATCCTTAAGAGCACGTATCTTTATTCCCATATAGGCAAAGAAAATAGTCATAAAGGGACTAATTAGGTTGAAGAAGGCAAATGGGAGATAAGCAAAGGTTGCCACTCCTAATACATTTGCATGATACGCCCCACATGTATTCCAAGGAATCAATGCCGAGGTGACGGTCCCCGAGTCTTCGAGCGTTCTACTCAGGTTTTCCGGAGCTAAGCCTTTCTCTTTATAGGTGTCGGTATACATTCGTCCGGGCACGACGATAGCTAAATATTGATCTGAGGCAGTAATGTTGAAGAACACACAGGTTCCCACCGTGGACGCTACTAAAGAACCTGTTGAGTTAACTACGCTGATAATGGCCTCTGCTATGCGTCTAAGCATGCCAGTACCCTCCATGACACCCCCAAATATCATGGCAGAAACGATGAGCCAAACGGTGCCCAGCATGCCATACATGCCTCCCGAGCTTAACAGATCATCAACAATTTCTTGGCCAGTCACGATTTGAATATTCCCATAGAAGGCTTTCATAATCCCCACATAGTATGCTTCAGCAGTAAGGGTATCGTATTCAGATACACTTAGCACTGCTTCTGGTTGGAAAATGGCGGCAAAAATTCCACCTAATATAGCGCCAAACATGATGGCAGGGATTGCAGGTACTTTTCTAACAATGATAATAACAACGGCAATAGGTACAAGGAATAGCACGGGCGAGATATAAAAACTCCCATTAATAGCATCCAGGATTTCTTGTGTGCTCGTCGTACTATCACTTGGGTCTTGCATTAGTCCAATGATCAAAAATATGATCAGTGTTATGGTAATGGAAGGAATAGTAGTGTACGCCATATACCGAATGTGGGTAAACAAATCAGTCCCCACCATAGCTGGGGCAAGGTTGGTGGTATCGGAAAGGGGCGACATTTTATCACCAAAGTAAGCCCCAGAGATAATAGCACCTGCAACCATACCTGGATTTAAACCTAATGCAGTTCCAATACCAATTAACGCAATTCCAACTGTAGCCGCGGTTGTCCAAGAAGATCCAGTTGCAACGGAAACAACGGCGCAGACAATGGTGGCTGCTACTAAAAATATGGTCGGGTTTAAAACTTGTAGGCCATAATAAATCATAGCGGGTACCACTCCACTTAATAGCCATGTACCCGCTAAGGAGCCAATAAGAAGAAGGATAATGATAGAAGAAAGTGCCGAAGAAATACTTTTAACGATACTACTGCGGATTTTTTTCCATTTATACCCTAAACGGATAGCTACAATGGAAGCCACTCCAGCAGAAAGCATTAAAATGATTTGATTCGAGCCATCAAGCGCAGCGTCACCAAATATGCGAACATTTATGAATAAGGCGACAATTAAAAAGAAAATGGGTAATAAAGCCTGTAATATACTGGGTTTGAGTAGTTTAATGGACGCTTCAGTATCAGCCATAAAAAAAGGGGATGTAGAATTAAACACATGTAATAAGCGAATAAGATAACGAAACGAGTGTAGTTATTTCAATGCATATCGAAATACTCTATATTATAGGTATCAAAAATCAAAGATTCTTATGCGAACAACCCTGTCGGTTATCTTATTTAGCCTGCTTTTAAGCCCATCACTGGCTAAGGCCCAATTACTCAACAATCAAAGTAACAGTTCAGGAGATAAAACAGAGTCGGCACATGAGCAAATTCAATCTACCATAGATTCTGGCTTTGAATGGGTAGGTCTCGAAGAAGCACAGCGATTAGCCGCAGAATCGCAAAAAAAAGTACTGATTTTCGGATATGCTGAATGGTGCACCTATTGTCTTAAAATGCGAAAAGAAAGTCTGCCCGATTCGTCCGTTGTAGACGCTATCAATCGATACTTTATACCTGTTCAGCTAGATGGGGAATCCCCTGACCCTGTAGTATTCAATGGCACGGAGTACACTAAAAATCAACTGGCTCGCGGTTTACAACTCTCCTCTTTTCCTACGCATTATTTTGTAGACGCAGAAGGCGGGGTACTAGGAGCGCAACCTGGATTCATTGAACCTGATATTTATGCGTTGCTTCTACGCTATGTAGGAAGTAGTGCCTTTGAGCGTATTAGCTTTGATGAATATGTAGAATTGAACATGTAATGCGCTTAAGTCAGGCTTTAGAAGATTACCTAAAGGTCATTTATGTACTAGAGGCCGATGGTGAAAAGGCAACCACAACGGCTATAGCTCAAGCCTTAGACGTTTCGAATGCTTCGGTGACCAATATGCTAAAGAAACTTGCTGGTATGAATTTAATCGTCCATGAATCCTACAAGGGGGCAGAACTAAGTCCAGCAGGAAAAAAAGTTGCTCTGGAGATACTTCGGCACCATCGTTTATTGGAACTGTATTTGAAGGAAGTGATGGGGTATTCATGGGATGAGGTTCATGACGAAGCCGAAAAACTAGAGCATCACATATCAGAACAGTTTGAGGATAGAATCGCTGAATTACTGAATCATCCCACCCATGACCCGCATGGAGATCCCATTCCAAGCAAAGATGGCGTTATGCCCGAAAAAGCTACTTTAGCGCTCCATGACGCAGAGCTAAATACCCTCTATGTGGTAGGAAGAGTTAAGGATCAGAACCCTGAATTACTACGATACTTAGAAAAACAAGGGGTGCTACCTGGGGTTGAACTCACCATCGTAGAAAAAGCCCCCTTTGATGGTCCTGTAGCGATTTCGCTAGCAGGTCAGGTCCTTTCAATAGGCTTTGCCATAGCCCAAGATATTTTTCTTATTCAACCCAATCAGCAATAAACACATTGGTCGACCGATCGCCCCCGTTAAAGCGGTTAGAAGCAAAAATAAGCTTGGTTCCGTCATAAGAAAACATAGGGAAGGAATCGAAGGTATCATCGAAACTAAGTTGCTTTAATCCCGTTCCATCCACATTGATTACGAACAAATTAAAGGGGAACCCTCTGGTTGATTTGTGATTCGATGCGAACACAATTTTTTCCCCGGATGGATGAAAATAAGGGGCCCAGTTCGCGTTACCTAAATCGGTAATTTGTCGTAAACCAGTCCCATCCACATTGACTACATAGAGTTCCATATTAGTTGGCTCTACCAATCCTTGTTCAAGCAAAGAGGTATATTTTTGAATCTCTTCCTCGGTTTTAGGGCGAGAAGAACGGAACACCAATTGGCTACCATCGGGAGAGAAAAAAGCCCCCCCATCATACCCTAATTCCGAGGTAATTTGTCGGACATTTCCACCATCGGTGTCCATTATAAATAACTCCAAATCACCGGTTCTCATGGAGGTGAACACGATCGACTTCCCATCAGGGGACAGGGTTGCTTCAGCGTCATAACCTGGTTCATTGGTTAATGTATCAATGATCTCACCTTCAAGATTAGCTTTAAAAATATCATAGCTGTCATAAATGGGCCATACATAAGCACCATTCGGCCCTCGCTCTGGGACTTCAGGACAGTTAATATCATCTAAATGAGTCGAGCCATACACAAAAGTAGTATCGCCAGGTAGGAAAAAAGCGCAGGTAGTTCTACCAGTTCCCGTAGAAATCATCTTAGGCATGAAGTTTCCCTCTTTGTCAGAGGTATCCATATAAAAAATTTGATCACAACCGACCCCCCAATCTGGATTATTAGATTGGAAAACAATTTTTTCATCACCAAATCCGAAGTAAGCTTCGGCATTATCAGCTCCAAAAGTTAGCTGACGGATATTTCGGATATGTTCTTCATTATCATAACGAAGACTATCTTGGGTACGATCATAGGGAGCTTCGGTTGAATCTGGAGATGTGCATGAAATAAGGCCAAAGCTGAGGATGAACAAAGGTAGGGTAAATAAGCGCATGAATAGTAGGTTAAACGTGGGAAATAATCTGTGTAAGAAATTTAATCAGTCTAAAAACACTAGATTAGAATAAATATTAGGAGTTACAAAGATACAAAATTTACTACTTCAATTGCACAATCGTACAACCCGCTCCACCTACATCTTCATTGGCGAGTTCAAAACGAAACACATCGTTTCTCTCATTTAAATACCCGTGAACTACCTCTTTTAGGATACCATCGCCTTTGCCATGAACCAACTCTATCGTACTCAAACCTCGAAATAAGGCCTTATCTATGTATTCCTGTAGTTCATTAAGGGCTTGCTCAGCGCGTTTACCACGAAGATCTAATCGAATGGGAAGAGGCGAACGTAGAGAGTCAATATTGTGTAGGTTCTTTGGAGTTTTTGAAGAGTTTACTTTTTTCGACTTGGGAGCTTGAACACGCACTAAATTTTTATAGGTGGTTTTCAATCGCAACCCATTTGTTTGAACAACAGCCTGTTTTCCTTTTAACTCTATGAGTTCACCATGGGTGCTTCCGTCTAAAAACCGAACAAAATCTCCCACTTTTGGGGGCTTTTTTGAGGCTTGCATAGCCACTTCCACCGATTTCTGATCCTCTATTTTGAGTAATTCTGAGGATACTTCATCCTTATGATTTTCAAGTTCATTACGAATAGCTTGTACATTCTTCTTTGAGCTTTTTTTCTCCTCAATAATTTGTTGAACGGCCTTTTCAACCTTTTTATTCGCTCCATCCATAATCCGCTTGGCCTCTATTAAAGCCTTTTCCCGAATGGCTGTTTTTTCTTTATAAAGTGACTCTAACTTATGCTCGTAGGTACGTTTTTCCTTTTGAGTTTTTTCCCGCAAAGTGTTCAAATGCTCTTCAAGTTTGGCTACTTCCTGAGTCTTAGTTTCCATCTCACTTATGAGAGATTCCAGCGTATTCTTTTGACTACCCAGCACATCTCGGGCTCGATTGAGTATCGAGGAAGGAAGGCGCATTCTCTGGGCAATATCAAAGGCATAGGAACTTCCGGGCACCCCTTTCTTAAACTGATAGGTGGGCGCTAAATGAGCCTGATCAAATTCCATGGACCCGTTGACTGCTTTTTCATGCTCGTGCGCAAATACTTTCAGCGACCCATGGTGGGTGGTTACCACCAAAAAAGCTTCTCTATCCAACATGGACTCAATAAATGACTGAAATAAAGCCCCTCCTTCTTCAGGGTCCGTGCCGGCAGCGGCTTCATCAATGAGTATTAGAGCTCCTTTTTTCGCCTTTTCAGTGGCAAAACGCATCCATTGCAGGCGGGAAGAAAAGGTACTCAGGTCGTTTTCAATAGACTGCTCATCACCCATGTCAACGAACCAGCCAGTAATAATGGGTACCTCTGAATTTGGATCTGCTGGTATACCCCATCCACATTGTACCATTACCGTAGACAAACCAATGGTTTTCATAGCAACCGATTTGCCACCTGCATTCGGTCCGGTAATCATAAGACATCGTTCACTTGGTTCCATTCTTAACTGCAGAGGAACAATGGGTTCGGCTTCCTTTTGGCCGATATTTTTAATCTTTAAAAGTGGATTATGGGCTTTTTTAAGGTCCAACACCCCGTTCGGAGATAGCAGTGGGATGGAGCCAGACAACTCAAGAGTACATTGCGATTTGGCATATATCTGATCCAGATGTGCTAGGTAGTGAATATTATCTGAGAACCAATCCACATACATACGGACATGATCGGTGAGCGCTTTCAAAATCCGTTCAATTTCCTTCTGTTCAGCAATCTCCAACTCCCGAATATCATTGTTCAGATGTAGTGCTTCGGCGGGTTCTAAGTACACGGTTTGCCCCGTTGCTGAGACATCATGCACGAAGCCTGCAATCTTTCGTTTATACTCTGCTTGGATGGGAATTACCATACGTCCATTTCTAATGGTAGCCCCTTCATCCCCACTCATGCCCTCTTTTTGTGCCCTTTTCAGCGCTTTTTGAATGGCACTTCTAAGCTGATTACGCTTACTACTCAAGCTCTTTCTCACTTGTTGCAGCTCTGGACTAGCATCATTTTTCAGATCGCCCCGATCCGAAATTTTAGACTGTATATGATCCTCTAAATCCTTCATTGGGATCAGCATTTGAGCAATAGCAGTCAATTCTGGGCAATTTTCCTCACGCTGCTTAAAAAAATTTTTCATTCGCCTGCTCAATGCAGCAATGCTCAACAAGTCTTGAAAACTCGCTAAATTCAACACAGTACCCTCAATTCGAACCCGTTTCAAATGACTGCGTATTTCGGGTTGATGTTCACTCGGATAGGCCTCCCCACTTTGTAGAACTAGCATCATTTCTTGGGTGCGAGACATATCTTCTTGAATGCGAAGCTCGGTAGTACTAGGCAATAGATCGGATATAGCTTCCTTACCCATTTCACTACGGCAATAGCGTAATGTCTGATTTTTTATGGCTTGTAAGCCAAGTTTATTTAAGGTTTGAGATAAGGTTGTCATCGCGAAAAAAAGTAATTACCACCATACATAACATTCTAAAAACATAGCAACCATAAATATACGGTTTTCATTTGCTAAGCGGTGATCTTAGCTCTACTTTCTTTAATTCATAAAAAAACACGCTATGATTCTTTCATTCTTTCAAATAGATGCATTTAGCTCGGTACCGTTTTCTGGGAATCCCGCTGCGGTATACCCGTTACAACATTGGTTACCGGATACTCAGCTACAGGCCATAGCTATGGAACATCAATTGGCAGAAACCGCCTTTTTTGTTCCATCAGGCTCTGCTTACGAGCTGCGTTGGTTTAGCCCAGAAACAGAAGTTGATTTATGTGGCCATGCAACTTTAGCCGCCGCCCATGTTCTGTACAACGAATTAGGTGTAAAACGTGAGTTACTGCAATTTTATACCCGATCAGGAACCCTTACGGTACAACAAACTGCCGACGGATTAATGATGGATTTCCCATTAATACCAATTGAAAAATTTTCGGGAAATCAGCAGGCATTAACGGCAGCATTGGGTTTGGAGCAACCACCCGTTTCTATCTGGCAGGCTGATGATATTTTGGTTGAACTCTCTAGCCAGTCTCAAGTTGCTGAACTAGAACCCAATATGCAGGCCTTAGCACAAATACCCACACGAGGGGTTATTGTTACGGCTTTATCCGCATCAAGTGATACGGATTTTATTTCACGTTTTTTTGGTCCTAGGGTGGGAGTAAATGAGGATGCGGTTACGGGTTCGGCCCATACCAAATTAGCTCCCTTTTGGGCTGAAAAACTAGGTAAAACAACCTTCAAAGCCAAGCAAATATCCAAACGTGGTGGGCAATTATCTCTGGAAATAAAAGGAGAACGAGTGTTCATCACCGGACAAGCCGTACGATTTTCCAGAGGGGAAAGCACCCTGCCCAATGCCTAAGAAATGAACCAGTAGAATAAAGAAGTTATGACCATCCTCCTTCTCATATTGGGGCTGATAGCAGGACTTATAGCAGGCTTGTTTGGAGTAGGAGGGGGAATCATTTTCACCCCTGTCCTTTTTTTCTTATTCGAGCAAGCTGGTATATCTAACGCGGTACCTTGGGCTGTTGCCTCTGGGCTCATGTGTACTTGGATAACCTCATTGGCTAGTGTGGTGCGTCAATACAATCAACAGCATTTGTTTGTAAAGGAAGGACTCTTATTGGGTTTTTTTGGGGCCTTGGGTATTAGTTTAGGTAAATGGATACTGCTTTCGCCTTATTATAGTCGAACAGAGTTTATTATCGTGTTTAGTAGTCTGCTATTCTATAGCGCGGTACTTATGTTCATGAGAGGTCGTAAAACGGAAACCCATACCCAAGAAACCCCCGAAGCAAGCTCACCATTGTTTAGCCCAAAACAAGCCTCCGTTACCGGTATAATAGGAGGAGGAATAGCCTCATTGGCGGGAGTTGGTGGTGGAGGTACTATGGTTCCAATTATGAATCTATTTTTCAAACAACACTTTAGAAAAGCGGTTAGTATATCTCATTTAGGTATGTTAATGATGATTAGCGTGGGCGTCCTTCAATTAATGGCCGAGCAGCCAGAATTAAATGGATCAGGACAAAGTCTAACGCAGTGGACGCTTGGGTATGTAGATCTGGGTGCGGTTAATTCAATGGGATGGACGGCACTCATTGGAGCATATGGAGGGGCTTGGCTTAATCATAAAGTACCTAGACACTATTTGCAACTGGGATTTGGACTGTTGGCCTTGATTATGGGAACCCGACTCCTGCTTACTTTATAGCATTTGGTTCCTGTTCAAATTCTCTTGCCTGCTTACCATCTCTTGCCTTTTCAAGATCTTTTTCCAGTATAAAAAAAGAAGCCCCTGTTCAAGAGGCTTCTTTTATTGTTAGCAATCTATAGCCTGCCGTCTGTTGGCATGTACGTCCTTGCAACGTACATAGCTATAATCCAGTAAACACTGCCGGATACAGACACCTCTTCCAAGGGTACTGTGGGGATACCGGCAAAAAACGGACTATTTAGTCCATTATTCTTCGTAAGAATGCGGGTTGTTCAGAATCGTCCCGACGAGTATTTTCGGCTCTTTGCTGAAAATTTGCCACTCTTGCCGCCTGATTTGGAGTCGTTGGTTCAGCGGCATGACTTGGCGCATCATCTTTGCGAGCATTAATATCTCTGCGCAAATAAGAAGGAGTATCTAAACGTTTCAGATTTCCTTCCCCTTTGTAGTAGTCCTTGTTAGGCCGCGCAAATTTGGACGCCTCTTCTGCATCAGCTCCTGTTTTAACTGCGGTAGTTTGCTCAGGTGCGGGAGCAGCTTGGTCATTACTTGCTTGGTTAGCTTGTTGAAACGCTTGTGCCACACGATTTGGAGTTTTATTTGGAGCGACGCGTACGTTGTTGCGATCTTGAGCTAATTCAAAACCAGTGGCAATTACCGTGACGCGCATTTGATCTCCAAAAGACTCATCTAGCACCGTACCTAAAATAATTTCCGCGTCATCACCGGCTTCCTGCTGGATAATACTTGTAGCGGTAGTGGTCTCACGCATACCTAATTTAGAACCAGCTGAGATATTGACGAGTACATTACGAGCACCTCGTATGCTAACTCCATCTAAAAGAGGGGAATTAATAGCATCTCGGGCCGCAATTTCGGCTCGATCAGAACCTTCAGCGGTGGCAGAGCCCATAATTGCAGCCCCTCCATCGGTCATCGTTGTACGCACATCGGCGAAATCTAAGTTGATAAGACCAGGCATTAGAATTAAGTCACTTATACCTCGGGTGGCGTTGTATAATACTTCGTTGGCCATGGCAAATGCCTCTACCAAAGAAGTAGACTCATCACCAATGTCTAAAAGGCGTTCGTTTGGGATGACAATGACCGTATCGCATTGTTTCTTTAATTCCGAAATACCTTCCAAGGCATATTTTTTTCGTATTCGACCTTCGCATTCAAAAGGGGTAGTAACGATACCTACCGTCAGGATGCCTTTGCGCTTCGCCATTCCAGCGACTACGGGAGCACCTCCGGTTCCTGTACCACCACCCATACCTGCGGTCACGAATATCATATCGGCACTTTCAATGGTTTCCTCGATATCGTGTCTATTTTCTTCCACCGCTTCTCTACCCACTTCTGGGCGCGCACCGGCTCCCAGACCACTGGTTAGTGCGGTACCCACTTGTACTTTAATATCAGCTAAGCTGTTTTTAAGTGCCTGGGCATCGGTATTTAGCGCAATGTATTCAACACTGTCTAAACCCATGTTTATCATATTATTGATGGCATTTCCACCACCACCGCCAACACCAATTACCTTGATTTTGGCATTTTCCTGACTTTTTTCGTCAAAGTAGAATCTAGAATTTGACATGTCTACTCCTTATTAT
>CALKOA010000049.1 GCA_938091655.1 uncultured Balneolaceae bacterium
TACCAAATTTGACTTACCCATTATTTTTCTAACAAACGGGAATACACTACCCAATGCATTGCTAGAAAATGCCACCCAACGGGGTATTCCTGTATATACCACGCCTTATGAGACCACTCGTTTCATGTTGTTATTAAAAGATTTTTTAGACGATCAGTTTGCTTTACAAACTATGGTACATGGAGCAATGGTAGATGTCTATGGAGTAGGTATACTCATTGTTGGTAAATCTGGTATAGGTAAAAGTGAAGTCGCTTTGGATTTAGTGGAACGAGGCCACCGCTTAGTGGCCGATGATGTGGTGATGATCACCAAAAAAGGAAGTGTCCTTATGGCATCTGCCACGACTATGAGTAAACACTTCATGGAAATACGTGGATTGGGTATTGTGGATGTCATGTCAATGTTCGGTATTCGATCCGTTCGTTATCAAAAAAGATTGGAAATAGTAACTGAGTTATCACTTTGGGATGATGCCCGTGAAATTAACAGGACGGGCTTGGATCATGATCAAGTCAGTATTTTAGATAATGAAATTCCTTACATACAATTACCCATAACACCAGGTAAGAACATAACGGTGATTGCTGAAGTCATTGCCATGAATCATTTACTCAAACATTATGGTTACGATGCTGCCGAAGCCTTTCAGGAAAGAATAAAATCTTCCATAGCTGAAAAAACAAAAGGTATGAACCCAAGCATGAAACGAGCTATTGAATATTTCGAAGGCGATATAGAGTGATTTTAAGAACGTTTACGAGCCTCTTATCGTTGGATATCTAAGTGAATATGCCTAATTTACTTCAAATATTAGCTTTATATGCACATCCATAACCATTATTTCTACGATAAAGAAACGTGTGAGTTTATACCGATAGAATATAATATCTATCAACAAGTGGTATATAATCTATCTATTTGGATATTGACAGGGATTACGCTGGCAAGTATCGGGATGATTGTTTTGAGTAATTTTGTCGGTACCCCATCCGAATTAGCCCTCAGCACAGAAAATAAAATTCTTCTTGAAAAATTAGAGGAAACCAAGCAGACTATAACAAGCTTAGATCAACAGATTCAAGAGTTAAGCCAACGCGATGCCGAAATATACCGTTCTATATTAGGCTTAGATAAGGCCATGGACGAAGAAGCTTTACTGGGTGTAGGAGGGTCAAATTTATACGAGAATTACGAAATATACAGCGAAAATGCTTTCGAGATATTATCGTGGACCAGTCAAAAAATAGATGAACTAGAACGGCGGGTAAATGTTCAAGATCTTAGTCTAGAAGAAATAAAAGCTCAATACAACGATAATAAAATAGCTTTAAAGAATATCCCTGCCATTAAACCAGGCAGTGGCATTTTATTAAGTGGGTTTGGGATGAGGCGACATCCTGTTCTTGGATACGTTCGCCCTCACGATGGATTGGACTTCAGGGCTGATATCGGATCAGATGTCTACGCTACAGGAGACGGTGAAGTCATTTTTGCGAAACGATACGGCACCTTTGGACGGACATTGATTATAGATCACGGGTTTGGCTATAAAACGCTGTATGCGCATTTAAGTGTCTATGAAGACGATATAAAAGTTGGCGCGAAAGTTAAACGTGGCCAAGTGATTGCTAAATCAGGGAATACTGGACTAACCGAAGGTCCACACCTCCACTATGAGGTTCACTTTAACGACAAACCCGTCGATCCTCTGTTATACCTGTTTGCAGATATTTCGCCAGAAGAGTATCTCTTATTCAAGCAAATCGCTGAATCCAACAACAAGTCATACTAATGACAACAAGTGCCCCTTCTCTCTTTTATGCCCGAATCATAACTCCCGTAATGGGCTTGCTGTTTTTCCTGAGCCTTTCTATTCAAGCACAAACCAATGATTCAACTGTATATGTAAGCACAAGCACGAAACAAGCCAACTCTTTACTTATTCAACGTGCACTTTCATCAACACTTGGCTTTGATCGACTCGCTCACTTAAGTGATTACTATGGCCATCGATTAAGTGGATCGGAAGAATTAGAGCATGCAATAGATTGGATAGTCGGTGAAATGACCAAGGACGGTTTTGATAGAGTTTGGAAACAAGAAGTGATGGTGCCTCATTGGGAACGAGGCCATGAGTATGCTACATTGAACGCCCCCATACAAAAAGACTTAGCTATGCTAGGTTTAGGTGGAAGTATTGGAACCGGTGGCAAGCCCATCACCGGTGAAGTCATCATGGTTCACTCTTTTGAGGATCTTGAATCTAAAAAGGATTCGGTTCCTGGAAAGATTGTTTTGTTTAATGTCCCATTTAGTACATATGGGCAAACCGTACAGTATCGGGTTAATGGAGCTATAGAAGCCGCTAAGCATGGAGCAATAGCAAGTATCATTGCCTCTGTTGCATCTTATTCAATGCAAACACCTCATACTGGGGTAATGTACTATGAAGAAGGAATCCCAAAAATTCCGCATGCCGCTATTACGTTAGAAAATGCCTTACTCATTGAACGATTCCTACAACGCGGCGAAACCATAGAGATTAGCTTATATATGGAAGCAGAACAATTTGAGGATGCGATCTCACATAATGTTATAGCTGAAATCAAAGGTTCAGTTTTTCCCGATGAATTAATCGTACTCGGTGGTCATATAGATTCATGGGATGTTGGTCAAGGTGCAATGGATGATGGTGGTGGTTGTGTGGCGGCGTGGGAAGCAGCTAGACTCATTATTGAATCAGGTATTCGCCCAAAAAGAACCGTTAGAGTGGTTCTCTGGACCAATGAGGAAAATGGTTTGCGTGGGGCCAATCACTATGCAGACTGGGCTGAAAAAGTAGAGCAATCTATCCATAATCATCTTTTAGCCATGGAGTCAGATGCGGGTGTGTTTGATCCTATTGGTTTTGGATTTTCCGGCAGTGAACAAGCTTATGATCAATTAGGTGAAATTGCTCAACTACTAGTTGAGATAGATGCCGCAGAGCTTAGAAAAGGTGGCGGTGGTGCTGATATAGGCCCGCTCATGAACAAGGGCGTACCAGGCATGGGGCTAAACGTGGATGCAGAAAAATACTTCTGGTATCACCATTCTGCTGCAGATACCTTTGACAAGCTTAATCATGAGGATTTTAACGAGTGTGTAGCGACCATGGCTGCATATGCATTTGGTGTTGCCGACGCTGAAGTACGCCTAGCCCGCTAAATTCTTTGGCGCAAGTCTCTCATTCCCTTCGATAGCACCTCTCTAATTTTATTGGATTACATTTATGATTAGAGTACTTAATCCTGGTTTTGTTTATTCTTAAGATATCTTTGCCAAATACGTTTACCATGCTGTATGGATTTTATCATCCAGTCTTTTCGCAATTCTAAGCTCTCCTGCTGACTTAACTGCCATTCACTCTTGGGTAAATGCATAAGCCTTGTTCGTAAACTGTGTAGGCAGATTGCGGCACTAACCGACAAATTATAACTCTCTACAAAGCCGAACATAGGAATACTTACAAGGCCATCTGCCAAGTGCAGTACCTCGTCACTTACCCCATCTAATTCGGTTCCGAAGACCAAGGCTGTTTTCCTACTTACATCTACTTCTGAAATATGAGTATTCCCATGGTGTGGTGAGGTAGCTAATATGGTATAGTTATTACTTTTTAATGTTTTAAAACACTGCATTACATTAGATTCATGAGCAGAATACTTATGTAAAGTTAACCATTTATGACTCCCAAGCGAGGTGGTTGAACTAGACTCAAACCTATTTTTGTTTTCAATGATGTGCACATCCTGAACACCAAACCCATCACAACTTCGTAGAACAGCATTGGCATTATGAGTTTTGTGTATATCCTCAAGTACAACGGTTAACTGCCTAGTTCTACTTCCAAGTACTTCATCGATCCGACTTAAACGGTCTTCATTGATAAATTGTGATAGATAGGTTATTTCTTCTTGTAATCGAATTAACTCTTCCAAACTTACAAATTATTGATATAGCGTAAAGCAGATTCGATATTTAGGATAGGCGTTTCTGTACGCTCATCTTCTACAAATAGATAATCAACTCCAGATATCTCATTTAATGCAAAAATTTCGGGAAAAGGGATAATACCCTCACCTACCGTTGTTTGATCTAAATTGTTATTCGAATCCTTGACGTGATAAGACATGAAACGTCCAGGGTATTTTTGAACAAATTCTAAGGGATCAACACCTGCTTTACGAACCCAATACAAATCTGCTTGAAAAGAAACTTTGTCTGCATCGGTTTCATTTATCAGTATTTCCATTGGAACTCTTTCATCCGAGGTTAATAAGAACTCGAAATCATGATTATGATAACCAAAACGTAAACCAGCAGATGTACTTAGTTCACCCACTCTATTTAAATTTTCAGCAACGGATCCATAATCTCCTCTCATCCCTTCATCTAAATAAGGTATTACGACATGCTTGGTATTCATTGCTAAGGCAGCGTTGATAAAAACATCGGCTTGCTCATGAGTAAAATATCCTGTGTGCACCGAAGCGATGTACATTCCTGTATCGCTTACTATAGCATTAAAATCCTCAGGGCTATACTGTCCAAAGAATTTTCCATCAAGACCTAGACCGTAGGCTTCAATACATGAATATCCCAGGTTTGCAATAGCCGATATGGTTCCTTCAAGATCTTGGTTGAGTTCATTTCTCACTGAGTATATTTGCACTCCGATGTCCTTGGCCAGATTGTTGATGGGCATTGAAGCCACTTCAGAAGATGTATTCTTAGAGTTACAACCTGTTGTCAGATAAGGTAAGCCAACCAAACCCGCTCCAACAACCCCAAGTTGTTGTAAAAAATGTCGCCTGCCTTTTGTGTTGTTTTGATTCATAAATTCCTAAGTATGTACATTAACAATGAAAAGTAAAGTGCGGGATATTTCTCTTTTATACAATTAATTTTCTGACTTTTGAACAAAGCTGAGGCTTTGATGCGACGCAAGGTAGCCTATCATAGCAGCTAGTAAATATTATTTTTATCTTAATGCTATGTTGAAAACGGTAGCATTTGAAACCCTGGGGTGTAAACTCAATTTCTCAGAAACCTCTTCGATGAGAAGAGACTTTCTTGAAGCAGGCTATATCGAAAAAGAGTTTCAAGAGCCAGCAGATATATATATTATCAATACCTGCTCGGTAACCTTAGATGCGAACAGCACCTGTAGAAAAACGGTTCGTAGAGCCAGAAGAACCAATCCTGATGCTTTTGTAGCGGTAGTTGGTTGTTATGCCCAACTAAAACCAGAAGAAATTGCATCTATTGAAGGGGTTGACGTGGTATTAGGGGCAAAAGAAAAATTTGAATTACTTCATTTGTTCGACGATTTTGTTAAACAAGAGAAAACAATTATTCATCGAAAAGATGTAAACGAGGCAGCTGAATTTCATCATGCCTTTTCCTCTGATGATCGAACTAGAGCATTTTTGAAAGTACAAGATGGGTGCAACTATAAATGCTCATTTTGTACCATACCACTGGCTCGAGGAATAAGCCGAAGCCCTTCTATAGAGTCGGTAATTCTTCATGCCAAACGTCTGATCGAGGATGGATTTAAAGAAATCATACTAACTGGGGTGAATACAGGTGATTTTGGTTATGGCCGAGAAGACTCTTTTTTAGACTTACTTACCGAACTTCACGAAATTGAGGGATTGAATAGACTCCGTATTTCCTCTATTGAGCCTAATTTGTTACATCCTGAAATAATCGATTTAGTAGCCTCATCTAATACTCTTCAGCCTCATTTTCACATGCCCTTACAATCAGGTTCTGATACTGTGCTTAGACTAATGAAACGTAGGTACGATTCCCATTTATACCGTAGCAGAGTTGAGTATATTCGAGCGCATATTCCCGATGCTTGTATCGGGGTAGATATAATTACCGGTCACCCTGGAGAGACTATGAAGTTATTTGAAGAATCCGTCCATTTCTTAAACGATCTTGACGTAAGCTACTTACATGTTTTTACCTACTCAGAACGACCGGATACCCATGCATTGAAACTTTCACCTATGGTACCTAAAACTGAGCGAAAACGAAGGACGGCTATATATCGCCTTTTGTCAGAAAAAAAACGCCATAAATTTAACGAACAGTTTAAGCAGACTACACGTCCTGTTCTTTTTGAAACAAACTCGAAAGATGGGTTACTAATGGGATGGACGGATAATTATATACGAGTAGGAGTCCCCTATCACCCATCATTAGAAAACAGTTTGGTTTCTATACCATTGAAGAACTATACTAACCATGGTCATTACGAAGAAGAAGTTAAACATGAAATTTTGCACGAACTTAGTGTAATGGAGTCTCTTTTAAATGAAAAGTGAGATACTTAAAAAAGAACTAGCACTATTTTTAGACGAACAAACCAGATACCTAGCTCCAATTCCAATAGGAAAGCTACAAAGACATATCTACGAGTTAGAAAAATATAACTCAGTCGCTCAAGATTCGACTACTGCTGATCATGTAGTAAACACACAAAGCCCTACTGATCATGTCGTATCAAAAAAGGAACATACAAACCCAATTACTGAAAAGATCGATTTACTCGTCGTAGTTACCAAAGAAGATGCCTTTCACATAGCTAAAAGCAATGAAACGGAGGACTCAGAAGCTAGTTTGCTCATTAAAAATTTGTTAAAAGCTGTAGGCTTGGATCATAAAAAAAGACGTATACATGCCTTGGATGTACCTGAAAGACGAGTCCAATCTACCGCTGTTACCCCGGATACGAAATCTAATGATGAGTTAGCATCAAAGATCACTGCAAGTTTACTAGATGCCATTAGAAATATGAGACCTAGCTTTATTCTAGTGTTTGATGAATCGTTAGCCCCCATCCTGAATCGTTCTACTTTTCAAAATGAATCTATCCAAAGCACTGCCAAAATGGGTGAATTATTTGAAATAGAACGCATTAATTGTCTCATCACACACAGCATTAATGCTCTGGTACACAACAAATCACTTAAACGCGAAACTTGGGAACACGTCCAAAAAATTCCATCCAATTTTTAAAGTTACTCGAAACTTTCATTACATTATGGATTACAAGTTGAATTGGTTCAAAGGAAAAAATTTTACGTGGAGAACAGCAAAGAAACCTTACAGGGACGTGTCCCACCCCAAGCGGTAGAAATAGAGCAAGCAGTACTTGGCGCTATGCTAATAGAACATGGAGCAGCTACAATAGCTCTTCAAATGCTGAAAATGGAAGATTTCTATCAGCATTCGCACCAACATATCTTCCAAACACTTTCAAGACTCTATGAGAGGGATAATCCATTAGATTTATTGACCGTCGAAAACGAACTAAAGGACCAAAATTTGCTCGATGCAGTTGGAGGTCCCTCCTATCTCTCGGACCTCACAAGGATGGTCAGTTCATCTGCAAATATAGAGTATCACGCTCAAATTATCACAGAAAAAGCAATTAAACGAAACCTAATAAAAAACTGCACTGAGGTTATCACTGAATCATATGACTCCAGTTCAGATGCCTATGATGTTTTAGACGATGCTGAGCAAAGAATTTTCGATTTAGCTAATCAGAAAAGTAAAAGTAGTGCTAAGCCTGTTGCAGATGTGTTAAAGGATACACTGGCCTACTTAGAAGATATGAGAGGCAAAAAGTATGGCATAACCGGTGTGCCTTCAGGGTTACAAGTAGATCAGATGACAGCGGGTTGGCAGAAAGGCGACCTAGTTATCATTGCTGCTCGACCCTCAATGGGTAAAACGGCTTTTGTACTGACTGCTGCTCGAAATGCTGCCATGCACCCTGATGAGAGTCTGAAAACGAATGTGGCTATATTTTCCCTTGAGATGTCCAATCAATCTCTAGTTCAACGTCTGTTAACGATGGAAGCGCGGGTAAGAGCAGATGAAGCTAGAAAGGGTACGCTTAATGATGAACATTTTAAAGACCTAATTGAAGCGGCAGGTAGACTTTTTGCTTCTCAAATTTTTATTGATGATACCCCTGCCATAACGCTAATGGAACTGAGAACCAAGGCTCGTAGATTAAAGTCAGAACATGATATTGGGTTAATCATAATAGATTATCTACAGCTCATGCAAGGATCTAATCGAGAAAATGGAAATCGTGAGCAGGAAATTGCCTCTATTTCAAGAGGGTTAAAATCATTAGCTAAAGAACTCGATGTTCCCGTCATCGCACTCTCTCAGCTCTCACGAGCAGTTGAGCAGCGAGGGGGCGACAAAAGACCCCAATTAAGTGATCTTAGGGAGTCTGGCTCCATTGAACAAGATGCAGACGTCGTAATGTTTTTATATCGCCCGGAATATTATGGCATAACAACCACCAATGAAGGACAATCTACCGCTGGTATGGCAGAGGTTATCATTGGTAAGCAGAGGAATGGCCCAGTAGGATCAAAGATGCTTTATTTTGTGAAAGACTACGCCCGATTTGAAAATTTAACCGTTAATGACGCCAAAGGGGATTTTGTTGGTGTCCCACTAGAGGATAACCTTCTTTCATCCTCGGGTGATTTTTCTACCCCTAATCCTGGGGATGCCCTTCTTCCGAATAGTCCGTTGCCATCAGACGATGAAGCACCATTTTAGTAGTCTAACTGTTCACCACTTCTTCGAAAAGAGCATCAAATTCAAGAGATCTAACCCTCCAATCTAAATGCTTATTTATTGATTGTAAACTATTCTTAGGTAATGCTTTAGATTTATTAGTTAATAAATTTTTTAGCAAATAGAACAACTCGTCTTCATCTTCATACAATACTTTAGAATGTAACAATGGGTTGTGTAAACTCTCTGGTATGAGCTCCGGATAATGCAATGTTGAGGGGACCAATGGATGGCATCCGCAATAAATGGCCTCCATAATGGACACGCAGAAAAATTCATAGCTCGCCGTAGAAACTACAATATCACCAGAGTGAAGTAACTTACTGTAACTCTCTTTATCATCAACATAACCAAAATGGCGAATCTGATCACCAAATCGTTGCCAAGCTTTTGTGAATTCTTCTGGTTTATCATGCTTGCTATCTCCAGCTAAAATAAGATCAAAAGCGATATCTATATCATTTAACCGGTTTAACACCCTAAAAAACATGGCAGGGTTACGGTCAAACTGCCAACGCTGATTCCACACTATAACAGGGCGCGCATTAGATGCACGGGTATCTGGATGATTATTAAAATAGCTTAAATCTAAACCAGGATATAAAACCACACTTTTAGCCCTTATTTCATCTACCGTTACGTAATGTTTATCGCCTGGAAAATGATCTAGAAATCCTGGGAGAGCCTGCAATAAATCTTCTAAATGAAATTGTGACGAAAATATCAGTTTATCGGCCACCAACATACTCAAATAGTTAATATAGCAGTAGGTCATATCTCGCTGTTCACCATTGGGAATGGGTCGGGTGAACTGATTATCATGCATGTACATAATCTTCGGGGTGTGCGCAAACCGAGGATTCGTTAGCGCAATAAATGCCGGCAGATTCATCATGCTACTGCTGAGCAACAGGTCTATATCATCAGGGATGTTTTTCGTCATTTCGGCAAGAGTCACCGAATCCCCATGCATACGCCATTTCCAGCCTTTATAATTAAGTTTGACAGGGATGATTTCATGGGCGGAATGCCTAGCAAGACCTTTAAGAAAAGCGCGATGGGATCCACTGTAATATGGCTCAACTGCTAAGACGTTCATTAACGGAACCTCTGTTGAATTTCACTCATCGACATAAATAAAATAGTTGGGTGTTTTAAAGGATCATAATAAGGTTCTTCACAAGCAAATAATTCATCCACCAGTGCTTCCATTTGCTCTTGTTCTAATTTTTGACCTTTTTGTATAGCAGCCCTAGTGGCAAAAGCTAAGGCTAAACGCTCTCTAGCATTAAAACTAACCACTTTATCGAGTTCTCGGTAGGTTTGTAACAAATCGGTAATCATACGAGCCTCATCACCTTTGGTAATATCGGAAGGCACCCCGTCAATCAAAATCGAATAACCGCTTAACAAACTTACTGAAAAACCAATTTTTTGAATGAGTGGGTGTATCTCTTTGAGTAACACATAATCACTCGCTGACAAATCTATTTGTTGTGAAAAAAGTAATTGCTGTGTGCTTGGAAGAGCTAAATCAGCTGCTTTTAATGTTTTCTCAAATAATATTCGCTTATGAGCATAATATTGGTCAATTAAACACAAGCCGGTACGTGTTTGAGTGACGATATAACTAGAATGTAGTTGCCAATAAAAACCGTTGGTAAATCGATCTTCATCCCCTTCTACTAGCGTTGTTTGACTATTCTGCTCCCAAGGTTCATTTGCATAAAGTTGGCGTGCAATTTCACCGCCATGTGTATCGAGCTTAGTAGTCGATTTTGCTGCGTTTAAAAAGTTTAATCCCTTAGCTTTTGTACCAAAAGGATGCTGCTCCTCTACGATTGCTTGGTTTTGTTCAGAATTAAATCCGGCACCCTCTAATATCGACCCACTCGGTATAATTGGAACATGAAGATGTTCATTTAATGCTCTTTTCATTACAGAAAGGCTCAATTGAATGACTGAACGCTCGTCTTCAAATTTAATTTCCGCCTTCGCAGGATGAACATTTATGTCAATTTTAGCGGGTTCTATTTCGATAAACAGGATAAAAAAAGGATACTCGTTTGCATGCGTCCAATTATCGTATAAACTTAATAAAACATGCATAAGGTAGCGATGCTGGAATGGCCGACCATTAACAAATAAAAACTGTTCCCCTCGAGATTTTTTGCTCAGCTTTGGATCTCCAGCAACTCCGTGAACAGTAACATAGCTAGTTTGTTCACTAAAAGGAATTAAGCTAGCTTTGTAACGTTTCCCAAACATACCTACAATGCGATCTTCTAAGGATTGAGCAGGTAGTTGGTATACGGTATCAGCATCTGAAACAAAGGTGAAGGAAATTTTCGGATGACTAATGGCTGCATGTTGTACGGTTTTTAGGATATGCCGGAATTCAGTTGCATCCGTTTTTAAAAATTGTCTCCGGGCGGGTACATTAAAAAATAAATTACGGACCGTTACTTGAGTCCCATTTGTGGTAGCAACGGGACTTTTTTGCTGAATCTCTCCACCATGTAACCGTATAGACCAACCAGCATCCTGATTATGCAACTTTGATTTTGCATCCACTTGAGATATCGCCGAAATTGAAGACATAGCTTCCCCTCTAAATCCCATCGTACGGATTGCATACAAATCATCTATTCCTTGGATTTTCGACGTAGCATGCCTAATAAAGCAACGCTCTAGATCAACTTCACTCATACCACAGCCATTATCTGTTACTTGAATGAGGGTTCTGCCAGATTGCTCTATAACCAATTGGATATGATCAGCACCGGCATCAATAGCATTATCCAGTAATTCCTTAACTACAGAGGCTGGACGTTGAATAACCTCTCCAGCCGCGATTTTATCAATAATGGCGTCTGGTAATAAGCGAATGTAACTCTCAGGTTCTTTCACCTCTCTCATAAAACACCAATAAGATAAACGACTAATGATAGCAGAATAAACAGAAAGAATACCCGAACAAACTGCTTCGGCTGTACACGATTATGGGTCTGGAATTTTATACGCTTTTTCCTGTTTTCTTTTTCATCTTCTTCTGGATTATAGTACCTCAAAGGTAAATCGAACTGCTTGGGTTTTGGTCGATGACCAAACATTGGTTTCATCATAGCTTACATCTTTTTATTCTGTTTGAATAATACCGAATACAGAGTCAAATTTCAGCATTAGCAACAAAGGATGTATAAGTAAACAAAAGCGCTCATTTTTCGCATCTAAGAAACCTCTGGTTCGTGTGTATACACTTTTACCTACTAAATTATTTATACGGGCAGATAACCTAGCTATTTGGTCGAAAAAAAACGAATTAACCGGACCAATTCATCATTTTTAAAAGGCTTCTTTAGCTGATGCTTCACTAAAGACTGGATAGGGCTACCCATAAGCATATCATGAGTCCGCATATGATCGGCACTCAGTAAAATAATTGAACTGTTATTGGCCACTAAATCCTGGGAAACTGAATTAAGCCATTGGATTCCCGAAACGGTTGGTAAGAACAAATCACATATAATTAACTCTGGAATGTACTCTTCTAACCAATCATTGGCCTCTGAACTATCCCCGACGGTTTTGACTTTGATTTGATGAATATTTAGTAGGTCTTCAATCACTTCGCGAAGTAATTGATCATCCTCAACAACTAAAACAGTGTCTTTTGACATATTTCATTATTGGAAAGAATTAACTCAGCAGTGGTTCCTGCCATATTTTCATTATTATAGAGTAATAATTGAGCTTGGATTCGTTGCGCAGCAGCATGCGCAATACTCAAGCCAAGGCCGCTACCCTCAATGTGTTCTACCTTTTGCCCACGCTGGAATGCTTTTATTAAGTTTTCAGATGAATTAACCCCCAAACCAACCCCATTATCTATTACTTTTATCCGTAGGAATTCTTGGCTGTGTTCAAGAAAGATGTCAATTCTAGCATTACCCGGTGAATACTTAGAAGCGTTCTCAACTAAAGTGCCTAATATGATACTCAGCAGGTGATAGTTTGTGGTATACTCAAATGACTCATCCAGCATTTGAAACTCCAAATCGAGTATTTGTGAGCTTTTAATTAACTCACCAAGGCTTTTTCTTTCATTCGTTAACCAGCTTGTTAATTTTCTAGTTTGCCTTCCCACAGATTGCGTTGAATAATCGTTGTTATGTAATTGCTTCATATTCTCTAACAAGAACTCCATACGAGTACTTAACTTTACTAATCGATCGCACCACTTTTGTAACGAATCAGACAGCTCAGTTTCATATGCTTCCAGCTGAGCTTGAAGAAGCTGTACGGTACTTACTATGCCCGCTAAAGGAGTTCTGAGTTCATGTTCAAGCACAGAGCTTACAAAATGATCATAGGACAGATGGGCATTTATTTGTGTAAGCAAATACTTAGTATTCTGATTTAGTTGAATTTGAGTGAAATCTAAGGGTACAGAAGTACTATCTCGCACTTTATTCCCCTCGTTGAGAAATTCCTCAACCAACGACGTCAATAATGGGTGTAATTCATTCACTGAAATGTGTTAGAGCCTAATTGTGTAACCGAGTAACCAGTCCCGATGTTCTATTAATTAAAATTGACTAATATAGGAAATCCATAGGTAGATTTCCTATTTTAGTGTGTTAACTACATCAATTTAACATAGCCATTAAAATATTTTGGCTTGATCTAACATACCTGTTGAACATGGCACCAACCAAAGAAAAAATCATATACACCTACACAGATGAAGCTCCAGCCCTAGCTACCCACTCTTTTTTACCTATAGTAGAGGCCATAACAAGAGCAGCTAAGGTCGAACTAGAACTCCGAGACATTTCCCTAGCTGCTAGAGTTCTTTCTCAATTCCCAGAATTTGTCACACCAGAACAGGTGGTGAATGATGACCTAGCTGAATTAAGTGAGCTAGCAAAGACACCTGAAGCTAATATAATCAAGCTACCCAATATTAGCGCCTCTATCCCTCAACTTTTGGCGACTATAAAGGAGCTCCAAGAGGCTGGTTTCGCTATACCTGACTACCCTACCAATGCGAACTCACCGGAAGAAATGGATATAAAAAACAGATACGACCGTGTTAAAGGGAGCGCGGTAAATCCTGTGTTGCGCGAAGGTAATTCTGATAGACGTGCGCCAAAAGCGGTCAAAGAATATGCACAGAATAACCCTCATAGAATGGGTGAATGGTCCAGTGATTCGAAAACTTCTGTAGCAACAATGACCAACGATGATTTTGCTCATAATGAAAAATCTGTGACTGTTTTAGAAGATGGAAATTTCCGTATTGAACATGTGAATGAGGACATGGAGGTTACCGTACTTAAGTCTAGAACACCTATTCAAAAAGGGGACATTCTGGATGGAACCTTCATGAGTGTAAAAGCACTAAGAACTTTTTTACGAGAACAAATTCAAGCAGCAAAAGAACAAAATGTGTTGTTCTCTATTCACATGAAAGCCACTATGATGAAGGTTTCTGATCCCATTATTTTTGGACATGCTGTGGATGTTTTTTTTAACGAGGTATTCCAAGATCATTCTTCACTACTCGATAAAATTAATTTTAATCCCAACAATGGGTTAGGTGATTTATATAACAATATAAATGAACTATCTTCAGAGGAACAACTCGTTCTACAAGAGGCCCTCGAAAAAGCTCTTGAGCATGGCCCTGAAGTAGCTATGGTGGATTCTGATAAAGGTATTACCAATCTACATGTTCCTAGTGATGTAATCATTGATGCCTCTATGCCTGCAATGATTCGTACATCTGGAAAAATGTGGGATAAAAATGGGGAAACACAAGATACATTAGCGGTTATTCCCGATAGCAGTTATGCCTGCGTTTACCATGAAGTGATAGAGGATTGTAAACGAAACGGTGCCTTCAACCCATCTACTATGGGAAGTGTGCCAAACGTGGGATTAATGGCTCAGAAAGCAGAAGAATATGGCTCACATGATAAGACCTTTGAGATTCATCAATCGGGTACCGTTCGAGTGGTTACTGACGATGGCCAGGTAATGATGGAACATCAGGTAGAAAAGGGGGATATATGGAGAGCTTGCCTAGTTAAAGATGCCGCCATCCAAAATTGGGTCCAGTTGGCCGTACATCGTTCTAAAGATTCCAACACTCCTGCTGTATTTTGGTTAAATGAAGAGCGAGCACATGATGGGCAACTAATTAGTAAGGTTCGTACATACCTCAAAAATTATGATACTACAGGACTTGAACTGAGCATACTATCCCCTAGCCAGGCGACTTCATATACTCTAAAGCGACTTCGTCAGGGTCTTGATACTATTTCAGTAACTGGAAATGTGTTACGGGATTACCTAACTGATCTCTTCCCAATTCTTGAATTAGGAACAAGTGCAAAAATGCTTTCTATTGTTCCCCTGATGAATGGCGGCGGGTTATTTGAAACCGGTGCCGGTGGATCAGCTCCAAAACACGTACAACAATTTAAAAAAGAAAATTATTTACGTTGGGATTCTTTGGGTGAATTTCTTGCATTAGCAGAGTCCTTAGCCCATTTAGCTAAAACGTTTTCTAATGAACGTGCTTTGATTTTATCTGAAAGTTTACACATTGCTAACAGTACCTTTCTTCGCGAAAACAAGTCTCCAACACGTAAGCTTGGCGGCATTGATAACCGTGGTAGTCACTTCTATTTAGCTATGTATTGGATTGAGGAATTAGCTAAACAAAAAACGGATACTGCTTTGGCCTCTATGTTTGCTAATATACATCAGGAACTAAAGGATAAAGAGGAAATAATTGTCTCAGAATTAATCGATGTACAAGGTCAAAAACAAGACATTAAAGGGTACTATTTCATGGAAAAAAGCGTTCTAGATGTAGCTATGCGCCCAAGTAGCACGTTTAACTCCATACTTGATAAAATTGAAATTCACTAACAAACAACCTTTCAAAACGTGTATTTATATGAATAAACCAAGTTGTGATAAGCCCAAAAGAGGTCTTAGCGAACCGCTTGGTAATGGATCAAAATTTCTGTTCGTTTTATTTCTAGGTCTTACCAGTATTCTAGACTTAAAGGCTCAAACAATTGATTCCTATCGATATTTAGCACAAAGTAAGATTCAGAAAGGTTTTGATGTAGATTTTCAATGGATTCAAGCGAAAAAGGATTCTGCTCTTTTAACCGTTTTCTTAACTATACCCCATCAACAATTATCCTTTGAGAGACAGGCTGATAGTAGCTATGCCGCTCGCTATCAGTTAAATGTAGAAATCTACAAAGGATTTTATGAAGACGAGAATACCAGAGAATTGGCTGAAAGAATGTTCATTGGGGATACGGTTATTGTGAATCATTACGACCAAACTCAGGACCCCAACGAGTTTACCGAGGTCTTAACGACACTATTACTACCTTTAGATGAGTACACCATTCACATGGATTATAACTATTTAAAAGGTTGGCCAGCGATTACAGGAGTACAAATCGATTCAAAAAAACTTGAACGGCTCAATCCAAACAGGCGGAGAACTAAAAACCCCAATTCTAACAACACCACTTTCAAACAATATATTCCAAAAGAAATTCTACGAGAAGTTGGGTTACAATTACATTCCCCTAAAACCCAACTTCCCCTCTACTTGTTTAACGCCTCAGAAGGTACCGCTACAAATGCTAACATAGCATTTTTGACAAAAGAAGAAACGAAAATTACTAAGTGGATTGGTTCTACCAACCGGGTGACCTTTAGCGAAAAATCCTACCTTGGAATTCCAATTTTTGCACTAGATTCCCTATCCAGTTTTGACTTATCTATTTCCACAAAATCAACTCCCGCGTCTTTATTAGTTACGAAGACTATTCAGCGCTCTGAACTACCCGTCTTTGAGGTGGACCTTCCATTAAACAATCAACTCCTTGAGAACACTTCGATATTTCATGCACAATTCTACCTGATTGAACTAGAGACAGAAATTTTAGAGAACAGGAGCTATGGTTTAGAGCTAAAATCGAATAATGAAGTAATTTATTCATTGAATTTCGAGACCTACTGGCAAGATATGCCGATTAGCCTTTTACAACTCGATGTTGCTATAGAAATGCTTCGCTATATAATACCCGAGAAGATGATTGAAGATGTTTTAAAGAAAAATCAAGAAGAAAAACTGAGTTGGTTTAATTCATTTTGGGAATCTAAAGATCCTATACCGACGACCGCTAAAAATGAATTAATGAGCGAATACTACCGTAGAATTGATTACGCTTTTGACCAATACTCGACTACAAGTAAACCCGAGGGGTATGATTCTGACCAAGGTCAAATTTACATTAAAATCGGACCACCTAGAGAAATTGTGCGTAGTTTTCCTACCAACGGAAGGGTTATTGAAGAATGGATTTACCCAAATAGAACCTTTGTTTTCACAGCAAGTTCAGGCTTTGGAGATTTCACTTTAATTAACGCAAATCAGGAGAATTAATATTGAGTACTAAGCCTCGTTTGGTTGTCTCAATTGGTGATCCAAATGGTATTGGTCCTGAGGTTAGCTTAAAAGCACTCTCAAGCATTGATTTATCTCAATCCACTCCAATTGTAGTTGCCCCTCACCACCTTGTTCATAGACTTATCAAGGATCAAAAAAGTTATTTTTCAGCATCTAATCTACTGCCAAGCCTACACTATATAACAGATGAAACTGAGATAGTTGATGGGGCTATTAATGTGCTTGAGTCTTTTGAGTCTTGGTCTAACTTAGACTTTTCCAGTAATAACTATGGTCAAAATAGTTCGTTGGCTGGTATGTTAAGCATGCAATCGGTAGACACAGGGATTAAACTCTGCTTGCACAAACATGCACAAGCCATTGTAACCGCTCCTATTTCAAAAGAGAGCATTCACCTTGCGGGATATTCTGTACCAGGGCATACGGAATATTTGATGGAACAAACGGGCACGGATGATGTGGTCATGATGCTTTCTGGCAAGGGGTTAAATGTATGCTTATTAACCACTCATGTGCCGCTAAAATCAGTGGTTGAACATATTGATCAAACAACCATAAAATCTAAAATTAGGATTATCTGTTCTCATTATAACTCTTATTATCCAGATCGAATACCTAAGATTGCTTTATTGGGTATAAACCCTCATGCAGGAGACGGTGGAGTACTTGGTACAGAAGAGCAGGAAATCATGGCTCCAGTTCTGCGATTCTTTCAAAATGACCCAACAGTCAAGCTAACAGGTCCTTTCCCCGCTGATGCTTTTTTTGGCAGAAAACAATTTTTAGAGGTTGATGTTGTTCTTGCCGCACACCATGACCAAGGCTTAGCCCCATTTAAATTATGGTCTATGGGAAAAGGGGTAAATTGCACCTTGGGATTACCATTTATCCGTACTTCTCCGGATCACGGAACCGCCTTTGATATTGCAGGGAAATGGATTGCCGAACACGACTCCATGTTAGAAGCATATAATGTGGCATTAGCTTACCTAACGCGTTCAACGAAACCAAGCCAAGCATAGTGAACGAGATCCAAAAAAAGCCTATCTATTCAAAACTTGCTCAGATTTATGATCATATCATGAGTGATGTAGACTATGCATATTGGGCGGAATATATAGATGATCTATTGCACCAACATCATCCAGAACCAATGGCGATAACCGAGCTATCTTGTGGAACTGCCTCCTTGACCTTTGAATTGAGTAAATTAGGGGATTATGACTTACAAGCTTGTGATGCATCCCAAGATATGGTTCGAATTGGTAGTAAAAAGCTTGATGCTTTAACACAACCAATTCCCTGTTTTGAGGCATCATTTGATGATTTATTGTCAATTAGAGAACAAGATGCCCTTATAAGTGTGTTTGACAGCGTTAATTATTTGTTACAACCAGAAGAAATTGAACATTTTTTTTCTGAAGCAGCAAAATGCTTAACAGTAAATGGCCTACTAATTTTTGATTTTTCAACTCCTAAAAATTCTATTGAAGCCGTACAACATTTAAATGAAATCGAAGGTGACTATCATAATATTCGTTACTATAGAACAAGTTCCTTCGACCCTAAACATAACATCCATACCAATTCTTTTGAAATTATTGATCGCAGTGGAACAGCTAATCAGATATGGATTGAAGTGCATCGACAAAGAGCGTATGAACTGGTGCAAATAAAGAAACTACTGGATAAAAGTCCCCTAAAAGCATTAGCTTTTTATGATGCCTTTTCCTTTAATGAAGCAAGGTCCACATCAACCCGAATAACCGTTGTAGCCAGATGTCAGAAGCCATAGTTCAATTAAAAAATGTTACGTTGAATTACGACCACCGAAGTATTCTAATCGATGCTAATTTCAAATTGGTGCAACAAGAGTTTGTGTATTTAATTGGCCCAACAGGTGTAGGAAAGAGCAGTATTTTAAAATTATTGTACCGCGATGTAATTGCGCAATCAGGTGAAGTTGTGGTAAATGGTTATCAATTAAATAGCCTGAAAAGCAAAAAAATACCTGAACTTCGGCGCAGTATGGGCATTGTTTTTCAAGACTTCCAATTGCTCATGGATCGTAATATTTTTGAAAATGTGGCTTTTACTCTACATGTAACAGGCTTTCCTTCGTCAAAGATACCTGCAAAAGTAAATGAATTACTGGCTCTAGTCGGTCTTAGCCATCGTTTTAAACAGATGCCACAAGATCTTTCGGGTGGAGAACAACAACGAGTAGTTATCGCTCGTGCTTTAGCAAATGAACCTCGACTATTACTGGCCGATGAACCCACTGGAAATTTAGACCCTGATGCCTCGAGAGAAATCATGGATATTCTATTGGGAATACACAAAAGAGGCACGGCCATTTTAATGGTTACCCATGATCATAGCCTTGTAAAAAAATACCCAAGTCGAACGGTTATGCTTAAGGACGGAAAGATTAATGATTTGGATATCTAGGCAGCTGGTATCACATTCATAAAATTAAGTAGTTAAAATGATTATTTGTTGAATCTCTGCATTCCGATAGTGCTTATATCGTCAAATAACGCTTAGCAAAACAAAGCCTTAATCTATAGCTAAATACACCCAACAATGATTACCCAAGAACAAGTGCGATGGACACAGTTTATTCGGAACACTGCCCTTGAAATGGGTTTTGATGCTATTGGATTTGCTCAAGCAACCTATTTAGAAGATGACGATAGACGACTTAGCACATGGCTCGAACAAGGCCGTAATGGGACCATGTCATGGATGGAAAAAAATCATGCTAAACGAGTTGATCCTCGTCTACTTGTTCCAGGTACTCAAAGCGTTATTTCCCTATTGGTGAGTTATCATAAAAAAGATGACCATTCTAAATCAAACAAGGGTGTCTCTTTCGCTCGATATGCTCAGGGACGAGATTATCACCGGGTAATTAAAAAGAAACTCAAGCTGCTTTACCAACGTATTCAACAGGAAATACCATTAGTAGAGGGGCGCTATTTTGTCGATTCAGCACCGGTACTCGAAAGAAGTTGGGCCCAAAGGTCGGGCCTGGGATGGATTGGTAAAAATGGCAACTTACTCAACAAACAGTTAGGCTCGTACTTCTTTATTGCTGACATGCTGCTGAACATACCCTTATTATATGATCATCCTACCACCGACCATTGTGGCACATGTAGGCGTTGTATAGACGCCTGTCCTACCGATGCAATCTACGAGCCACAAAAAATTGATGGAGCTAAGTGTATTTCTCACTGGAATATTGAACACGATGGAGAAATACCGTCTTTCTTTCAGGAAAAAATAGGGAATTGGATTTTTGGTTGTGATATCTGCCAAGAAGTATGCCCTTGGAATAGAAAGGCCCTTTTAGGGCATTGGCCCGAATTCCAGCCCAACGATAATTGGATGTCTCTTACTCCACTAGAATGGACCCGTATTGGAGAAAAAAAATATGAGGAATATTTTAATGGAACAGCGGTTCGTCGTGTCAAATACAAGGATTTCCTACGAAATGCTACCATCGTGTTAAAGAACCATCAATAATCTTGGATGGTATCCTTCATATACTTGTATAATAATTCTCTAGCTCTAAATATGTGAGCCTTCACCGTGCCTAAAGGTATATCCATCTCTTCGGAAATCTCTTGATAGCTTTTCTCCTCGATATGCCGTTTTAATATGACTTCTTTGTATTTTTCAGGTAATTGATCAATAGCCTCGTGTACTTTATTTTTCCGCTCTCGCTTTATCATGGGCTCATCAGTAAAACTATCTTCATCCGCTAGCTGAATAGTAGCATGCGTATCATCGGTTTCATCTGCATGAATACTAAGCGTTTCAAGCTTTTTCTTTCGCAAATAATCGATGGTATGATTCGTTGCTATTCGATAAAGCCAAGTCGAAAATGCGTAATCGTTCTTGTAGTTTTTCAAGCTTTTAAATGCTTTTAAAAAAATATCTTGAACTAAATCCTCCGCAAAATCAGGATTTCGGATCATTTTACGAACATGGAAATAAAGAGGTTTTTGATATTTTTGAGTTAACTCAGTATAGGCTTTTTCATCTCCCTTAACAGCCAATACTACCCAATGATCATCTTGTAATGAGCTAATTGAAGCATCTAGGCGGGTGGTATGTTCTGGGTTATGGCTTGACATAGTAATTAACTTAGCAGTATACCGTGTCTAATTCCACCACTAGACACAATGAATTCCTCGACGCTTGCGTATCGAAGTACCCCTTCTAGTATCAGTAAGCCCGCTAAAAATACGTCTGCTCTACCCAGCATTACTTCGGGATGTAATTCAATCAATTGTTCGTAAGTATGCAAACTGAA
>CALKOA010000050.1 GCA_938091655.1 uncultured Balneolaceae bacterium
ACTTCCTGGTGGGCTTGGAAGGTACCACATTGCTTTAATATTTGATCCACTAGGGTGGTCTTGCCATGATCTACGTGAGCAATAATGGCGATGTTTCGAAGGTCTTGTTGCATTTATTTGAGAATACATTAGCCCGATACCGGTTCTAGTTTAAACTAGCCGTAGGTAGCAGAAATTTAACAGCCTATAAGGTACGAAGATTCCGGTTACTAAAGGGGAAGATTGTCATGTTTTTTTCTAGGCACTGTATCTACCTTGTTCTCACTCATTTTGAAGGCGTGAATTAACCTATCTCGAGTTTCAGAAGGCAGCACTACATCATCAATAAATCCCCTTGCAGCAGCTTTGTATGGATGGGCAAACTCCTGAGCATATTGCTGTTCTAATTGGGCTTGTTTAGTGATTGGATCATCAGAGCCAGCAATTTCTTGCCGGAATATAATTTCTACTGCCCCTTTGGTACCCATAACCGCGATTTCAGCAGTAGGCCAGGCTACATTGTAATCGGCTCGTATATGCTTAGAATTCATTACATCATACGCCCCACCATAGGCTTTACGGGTTATAACCGTACATTTCGGCACCGTTGCCTCACATAATGCATACAGTAGCTTAGCCCCATGCTTGATAATACCGCCCCATTCCTGATCGGTTCCAGGTAAAAATCCAGGGACATCTACCAAGACCAACAGCGGAATATTAAACGCATCACAGAATCGGACAAATCGTGCGGCTTTCAATGATGAATCAATACATAATACTCCGGCCATGGCCAGTGGTTGGTTCGCCACTATCCCTATGCTAGCCCCATCCATTCGCGCAAACCCCGTCACCATATTCTCGGCGTAATCGGGCTGCACTTCATAAAAACTCTCTGCATCTACCAGGCCTTCAATGACTTCCTTAA
This sequence comes from uncultured Balneolaceae bacterium, assembly GCA_938091655.1. Taxonomy (GTDB): domain Bacteria; phylum Bacteroidota; class Rhodothermia; order Balneolales; family Balneolaceae; genus UBA1275. The sequence goes on from CALKOA010000050.1 coordinate 908, forward strand.
TGTCATAGGGTTTGTTGGGATTTTCTGGTACCACGGTATCCAAGGCAGCTGCTTTTTGAGCGTCAGGTTGGCTGGACACTATCCGTGGTGGTTTTTCCTCACAATTGGAAGGTAAGTAGTCCATTAACCTGCGAATTTCATTTAGACAGACCGCATCATTAGGCGTGGCAAAATGGGCTACCCCGGATTTTTGGGTATGAGTAGATGCACCCCCTAATTCTTCGGAACTCACTTCTTCATGGGTAACTGTTTTTACCACATTGGGCCCCGTAACAAACATATAACTACTGTCTTGTACCATGTAAATAAAATCGGTGAGTGCAGGTGAATAGACAGCTCCACCAGCGCAAGGGCCCATAATGGCAGATATTTGAGGAATAACACCCGATGCCATGCTATTCCGCCAAAAAACTTCCGCATAGCCACCTAAGGAGGATACCCCCTCTTGAATACGCGCGCCGCCCGAATCGTTCAACCCAATCACAGGATGACCGTTTTTAAGGGCTAAATCCATGATTTTGCATATTTTTTCGGCATGAGTTTCAGATAATGAACCCCCAAATACGGTGAAATCTTGACTATACACGTAAACTGGGCGGCCATTAATGGTTCCCGAACCCGTTACCACTCCGTCGCCCAACACTTTTTGATCTTCCAACCCAAAAGCGGATGAGCGATGGGTCACGAAAGCGTCAATTTCATGAAACGAATTCGGGTCCAACAATACATCCAGTCGTTCTCTTGCTGTTAATTTTCCCTTATCATGCTGCCGCTGAATCCTTTTTTCACCTCCCCCCTGTTTACTCGCCACCCGCATATCTTGCAAGCGCTGTATATTATTGGGAGTTAATTTCGGCTGTTCAGGGTTTTTTTTATCCATAATTCAGCGTTTAATCGTTAAAATATTTCTCTAGCTCATCAGTAAACTGTACCATGATTTTAGTAGTCATATCAATTTCGTAGTCAGGTATGATTTCTTTTTGTAAACAGCTAACCACCTTGGGCCAAATAAACTTAGATTCTAGTTTTTCCAAGACTTCCATATAATCCTCTTCTGAACCCTTAAACAGTTTTTTTATGTATTTTTTTCGGTTTTTTTTCAGCGCCTGTGCTAAGCTGTTCTCCTGCTTGTGATTATTTTCTTCCCAGGTTGATGCATCCAGAGAATCCTCTTTGCTCTCTTCTTGCCAAGATGAATGATTATCTAGCTCATCATATGCACTTGTTGTACTAGACGTTGCAGGCGTGGAACTGCTATCCCCAAAAACTGAGCTTGCTAGCATTGCATTCTCGGTTTCTTCTTCAAACTCATCGGACTGAGCCTTTTTTATTGGGCGATTAAAGAGACTGTCTTCGTCGTCAAACATACCACTTAGCTCTTGGTTAATTGAATGGTCAGCGGATGACTTGGAATTGAATGAATCACCCGATAACCAATCTTCATCCCCAAATATACTATCCTCTTTCTGCGCTTTAACTTCATTGTTATGAGGATTTTTTTCATCTGTTTTACCATCATCCAGATCATCCGTTTCAACATAATCCAGACCACCTTTTTTACCATCATCTACAGAAGTCTCAAGGCTGTCTGAATCCTCTTCTTGGTCTTCGGATTCAGACTCCGCTTTCATAAATAGGGAAGCAAGAGAATCGGGATGCAGATGGTCTTCCTCCTCTTCCTGCTCATCGGCTACCCATATCAGAGGCGGCGTTTCAGGCTCTTCGGATTCCTCATCCGAATCAGGGTTAAACTCATGATCACGTTCAACGTTAGGCTCCTTTCGTATACTGGATTCCGAATCTAGGTCTATCTCATTACTTTCTGCCTCAATTTCTTGACTCCTTTCCTCAATAATTCCCGAACCACTTTCTGGATTCTGTATTTGGCTAACCGGGGACTTCAAAATGTCAAGGAGCTGGTTTACTGTTAGGTTGCCTGTTGGAAGTTTATGAGACCATTCGCTGAGCCCTCGATCATCAAAATACATCCCCAACCAGTCAAAAGGAATAGCCCTTCTGCAACTTACTTGATAAAGCGTTTCTAATTCTCTTTCCCACCGATCCCAATCGAATTTTTCGACCAGTTTAGTGTATAACTGCTGAATAATTTGAGAGGCTCTAACCTTTGACAATACATGTAATTCCTTTCGCTGAAGATAAAGCGGGATAAGATTCTTGAGTTCAGGAAAAAAAAGCAGTTCCTGGCATTTATCCGTAATGTCTTTGGCCTCCATTTCTATTTTTTCACCATACAACCAATGAACCAGATACTCGCCTGGCTCGACTAAAATGGGAACCCATGTTTGTACAAACTCTTGACCCAGTATGATCACATCTTCTCGTGGAACTTGGATTGTTTGAGCAGCAACGTGTAAAAAATCTTCCCACTTTTGCCTGAGTTGCGCGTCATCCCATTGAATCCAATGCTCGTTTGATGGTCTAATTGACGCTTTAAATCGCTCTTGCACTCGATCCCAAATTTGTTCGCGCATATAGACCGTTAAGAGTTCAAAATGCTTAAATTGTGCCTCATCTACGGAAATAGGCAGAGATTTCCATTCCTCTGATAGTTGCTGTGCAACACTTTCGGATATTTTTGTCATCACGTTTGCGTGGGATTTTTGGTATACTTCAAAAATAACGTCTCTTTAGTGGTGAAACAACTCATGCTTCATGATTGAACTCAAAGCGGTACAACTCCGAAAACAATATACCCATCGTCGGCTCTTTTCCGAACTAAGCTTCGAACATCGTTCTGGTGTACTTGGTATTGCTGGAGCCAACGGCAGCGGGAAATCTACCTTACTTCGTTGTATTGCTTTTTTACAAGGTATTGACGCTGGGGAAATACACTGGACCCAAGAAGGCAATACCGTCGACCGCGAAAATTTTAGACAGGCTATTGGATTTGTTGCTCCAAATATCCAGTTTTACGACGAATTAACCGTACAAGAAAATATGGACTTTGTCCAAAAAATGAGCGGCTTTGATCCCCATAAAATCCCTCACAATCAAGCGCACCCTATTGATTGGTTAGCCAAGACGCAGATCAAAGATTTAGCTGAGTACCGGTATCAACGTTTGTCTACCGGGCAGCAGCAAAGAGTCAAATTAGCCATTGCGTTATCCCGTAATCCTAGCGTGCTTTTCCTGGACGAACCAGGTGCCAATTTAGACGCGCTTGGCAAAGATTTGATCAAAGAACTATTAACTGATCTCCGAATAAAAGGAACACTCCTTTTTTTGGCCTCAAACGACCCAAAAGAACTGGACTTATGTGACCGGATACTGGATCTGGATCACTAAACTCGGATTTTTAAAACACTTTTAACCCTAATCCCTTTTCCCGTGATATCAACCTACGATTACCAACTCGCCGATTTAATATTAGACCATAGTACCGAAGTACAAGCAAACGATCATGTGATGGTACAGCTAATAGGCTTAAATGGGATTAACCTCCTCCGAGCACTTGTTCAAGGGGTACGCAAACGAGGAGCTCATCCTTTTGTCCAAATTGAAGACACCGAAGTACAAAGAGAACTGGTAGAGCAAGGGAATGAAGATTTTTGGAAAATTCAAGCCAAGGTTGACCAGCTTCCGCTCATGAAACAGATGGACGTATTTATCGGTATAAGAGCATCTGAAAATATTTACGAACAATCTAAAGCCAGTAAAGAAGCTAATAAGGCCTATTCAGAACATTTTTTAAAACCTGTGCATTTTGACGAACGCGTAAATAACACACGTTGGTGTATCATGCGGTATCCATCCCCAGCATTTGCTATGAATGCGAAGTTACCGACCCGCGAATTCACTCAGTTCTATTATGATGCGTGCCTGGTAGATTACGGACAGCTCAAAAAAGCCATGGAACCATTGGAGAAACGCCTACGAGAAGCAGATCAGGTTCACCTTAAAGGTGAGGGTACTGATATAGTGCTTTCGGTAAAAGGGCAAAATTGGATTCCTTGTTATGGCAGGCATAATATCCCAGATGGAGAACTATT
>CALKOA010000051.1 GCA_938091655.1 uncultured Balneolaceae bacterium
GTGTGTTCCACTCAAACCTTCCCCTTTCAGCAGGTATGCATTCACGGAACCCAAGGCCGCATCGAAGTAGATATCCCTTTTAATTCAGCCTCGGATGAGGAGCTTCGTAGCATACGCATCATTACTCAAGATAGCGTAGAAGAAAAAATCTTCGACCAAGCCAATGCCTACGCCCTAATGGCTCAAGAGATGCAACACGCTATAGAGGAGCAGAAACCCTTGCCCATTACTCTTAAAGATTCTATGGAAACTATGGCCATTATTGACCAGTTATTTAGCCCTAATAATGATGATTCTTGGGGTGAGACCTCATGAATAAAGCGGCAGAGGTAACAACAGACGAAACAGCAGACCTGAGCTTAGACCTGAGCATAAACATGACCTCCAAACAACGAGACTATGATATTATCATCGTTGGCGCAACCGGCTTTACCGGTAGACGTGCGGCTCGTGAGTTACTGAACCAGTATTCTACTACCTACCGAATTGGGCTAGCAGCACGAAACAGGCAGCGTTTAGAGTCCTTAGTAGAGGAACTCAGTCTTCCTACCGAACATTGTTTCATCATGGACACCACCGATGCCGAGCGTGTCCGAGAGGTGGTCGGGCTCACTCGCTTAATCGTGAGTACTGCTGGGCCTTATGCATTGTATGGTGAATCGGTCATTGCCGCTTGTGCACAGCTAGGTACTCATTATACCGATATAACCGGTGAGGTTGATTTTATTGCACGTATGAGCGAACGCTACGCAGACAAGGCTCAAGCTTCTGGCGCGCGATTAGTTTCGTTTTGCGGTTTTGACAGTGTACCGGCAGAGGTTGCTGTCCATAAACTTGCTCAACGATTTGGGTCGGAAGAACAACTCACCATACAATCGTTCTACACCACCCAAGGGGGACTCAATGGTGGCACCATAGCCACCATGCTTAACAAACTCGCCGAAAGTAGCAATCAAGAACCCGTTGGCCCCGACGTATTGGTGGCTGCCGGCAGGTATGTAGCGAGTCTCGAAGACACGCTTGGCACCCCTTCACTGCCCATCTTGGTTCAGCCAAAGGGGGCTCATTTTTTCGGCTTTGTTCAGAAAATTAAGCGTTGGAGCACGCCCTTTATTATGAGTGGAGTTAACGCTCGTGTGGTGTACCGTTCGGTTAGCGAGGCACAACAATCCGGCAGCTATTCATTTAAACGTTTCGGTTACTCCGAACAAAGCAGATTAGGTAGGTGGTACACTCCAGGATCGTTTATCATGACCGCTTTATTACTGCTCACCCTGACTACCCTTGGACCCTTTGCCTGGTTCCGCTCCATGCTTACACGCTTTGTTCCATCTCCCGGTGAAGGCCCCTCTGAGGAGTCCATTGAACAGGGGTTTATGCAACTAAATGTCTTTGCAGAAAGTAGTTCTGGACAAAAAGAAGAGCTTAAATGTTATTTCTCAGGAGACCCAAGTAACAAAGCCACCGTTTTTTTTCTGGTTCAATGCTCCATTTTACTACTGAAAGGACTTGAAGCTAAGTCATTGGCACCGGCCGGTTTTCATACTCCGTACACCGCTTTTGGAGAGGCTCTAGAAAAGCAGCTAAGTCAAAATGGGTATGAAATACATACTTAGAAGGGAATTTTTTGTATTTTTATTGACTTAGTCTAAAAGAATATAAACTGTCAACCACTGAACACATCTTATAGATTCTTCGCTTATGCCATCTATGGTCACCTTCAACAACAAGATCAATCGCGAGTTTAGCCAAGAGGTTAAAATACGCGTCAATGCTTATTTTGAAGAGCAAAATATCTCCAAGCATGCCAATGCCGCTATGGTAATTAAAACAGTGGTCATCCTTGGTGTTTATTGGGGTGCTTATGCACTAATTATGCTTGGAGGATTAAGCCTTCATTGGATGTGGGCGCTGGCTGTGGTCATGGGAATAGGAATGGCGGGTATTGGATTTTCTATCACTCACGATGCATTACATGGAGCGTATTCTTCGTCTTCACGAGTTAATAATTTTGTAGGATTATTTTTTGACTTAGTAGGTGCAAATGGCTACATCTGGAAAATAACCCACAACATTATTCACCATACCTATACCAACATACATGGTCATGACGAAGATTTAGAGGTAGCAGAATTTATCCGACTTTCACCGCACACCGAACACAAGCCCATCCATCGCCTACAGCATATATTAGCTTTTCCAGCTTATAGTTTTGCTACCTTCTTTTGGGTGTTTGTCAAGGACTATTGGTATTTCATAAAGAATCCATTAGGGCCTTATGAGGATAAAAAACACCCTGTGTCGGAGTGGGTTAAATTATTTGTAACCAAAGCATTTTACTATACCTACATAATCGTATTACCGCTCATGTTTTTGGATATAACTTGGTGGCAATTGCTTATTGGATTCACCTCATTGCATCTTGTTGCTGGGTTAATATTAGGGATAATTTTTCAGTTAGCTCATGTGGTAGAATCGACCACACATCCCATTCCCAATGAAGATAACATGATCGAAAATCACTGGGTTATTCATGAAATGCTTACCACCAACAACTTTGCACGTTCAAACAAAGCACTTTGCTGGTATGTTGGTGGGCTTAATTTTCAGATAGAGCATCATCTTTTCCCTAAAGTGTGCAGCATTCATTACCCTGCCATTAGTCCGATAGTAGAGCAAACAGCAAAAGAATTTGGAATTCCTTATAACTGTCACGAAACCTTCGGCGAAGCGGTTGCATCCCATTACAGAACATTAAAACAATTTGGCGACCCTCATTTTACCTACGAGGAAGATTCAACCTTAGTAGCCGCGTAATTTCATAGATTTTTACCTCAGGTTATTTTTAGCTCAAGAGCGATTTCGTTATACTGTACGATCAACATACATTGGGTGGTTGCAGAAGTTCTAACTCCAATGTGCGAATGCTACACTAACTACATCGGACTGATATGATCAGTTATTCTAGGTCAACGAAAACCCCTACGGGATTTTTATTTCTTGTCACGGTGGGTATGCTGTACTTTTTAGCTGCAGGATGTGCAAAAGATTCCACTATAGAAGTACAAAAAACCTCTGAAATTCTTGCCTTTATAGCAAGCGATCAACATAAGGGCAGACATGCTTTTAGCCCAGAAATTAAAGTGGTTGAAGCGTACATAGCCAACGAATTTAAAAAAGCTGGGCTAAAAAAATTACCCACATATAAGAGTTTTCAACAAGACTTTACCATCTCTGAGTATCAGATTCGGGATGTAAGAGGTACAATAAATGGAACGTTCATTCAAGAGGATCACTTATTTGGTCGGGTCTATTCCGACAGCCTTCGCTGGACTTCAAAAAATACGGCTTACTACCAGGTTCAGACCCTAGGTCCTACTGATTCATTTCGGGGTCGATTCAATGAACTTAGTAGAAGTACCGATGCCACTCTTGTATTCGTTCATTCTAGCCATTCAGATATTTTTAGGCGCTATCAGCAGTATTATTCCCGTCCCTCAAGAACCCTAAAAACGGTAAATACCGATGTGGTATTTGTACTCGTTCCAGATGGTTTTCAAGCAAATGAGGATATTTATGATTTACAAATCTATACGGAGAAAAAACAGTTCACCTTAGCGAACGTAACCGGTCAAATTCATGGTAGGCGCAGCGATGAAATAGTGCTTTTTTCAGCCCATCATGATCATATTGGAATAAGAACCGCAGTAGAGGCAGATTCTATAGCCAATGGGGCTAATGATAATGGTTCTGGGGTGACCGCAATCATCCAGCTAGCTCACTATTTTGCCAGTCTTCCCACCCCCGAACGTAGCATCTATTTTGCCACCTTCACTGCAGAAGAAATGGGCGGATATGGTTCTGAGTATTTTTCTAAACAATTAAACCCAGATCAAATAGTGGCGATGTTTAACATAGAAATGATCGGTAAACCAGCAGTTTCAGGGCCTAATTCGGCCTGGATTACAGGGTATGAACGTTCTAGTTTTGGGCAAATACTTTCGAATAGTACACCTGATTCTATCTACACTTTTTATCCAGATCCCTACCCGAATCAAAACCTATTTTTCCGCTCAGATAACAGAACATTAGCTCGCCTAGGAGTACCTGCACATTCCATCAGTACCACCCCAATTGATGTGGACCAAGATTATCATCAAGTGAGTGACGAATTCGACACCATTAATCTAAATCACTTAAATAGCACCATCAAAGCGATCGCAAGAGCAGCCAAAAGCATCATATCCGGAGCGGATACCCCCACTCGTATTGATCCAGAAACGGTAAATTAGCTTAATCTGCCGTAGATACTTGTGATTCAGGCCCAACTACTGCAACGGGAATCTCTTCCCCATCGTTAAGTACGTAAGCGCTGGTTATTTTGGCCTTGGATTCCAACATCCGAGTCACCGAGCAGTACTTGGTCATGGATAGATAAATAGCTCGGTGTAATTTGGCATCCAACACCTCCCCCTTCACCTTAAACAACACATGAATATGCTCAAAAACCGCAGGGATTCCCGGAGAAGTTCGCACGCCTTGCACATCTACATGGTACGATTCAATGGGTTGTTTCTGCTTATTAAGTACACTAATCACATCCATAGAAGTACAGGCGCCTAATCCCACCAGAAGCATCTGCATGGGGCGAAAACCTTTATTCTCTCCACCAATTGCCTCTGAACCGTCTAGGTGTACCTGATGCCCTTGTTCGTTGGAAGCCACTAAATGTACAGCGTCATTAATTTGTTCAAAATGTATGTTCATAAGGCGTTCATTTGGGTTTTAATCTCAATTATATGGTGTAAAAAATAGCTTTTTTCTGGGCATTTGTACAATGCTAACTATTGCATAGTCCCCATGTAGAATTTCCTGGTTACTCGCTTGGAATTACCACCAAGGTTGGGTATCGGGTAGGTCTTGCAGCGAAACCTTTTCTCCAATTTTAGGAATCACAATGGTAGCCTCTCCTGTAAGGGCTCGTTCGTACATCTTTTGCGCAGGTTCATTCCAAGGATGCATCGCCAAGGAGAATGCCCCCCAATGAATGGGCATAACGGCTTTTGCCTTCACATCCATTGCCGCCTGATAACTTTCTTCGGGATACATATGAACATCAGGCCAACGCTTGTTGTATTGCCCAGCCTCAACAAATGCCATATCGAAAGGTCCTAGCCGCTCCCCAATTTCTTTAAAGTGTGGTGCGTAGCCACTATCCCCGCTAAAAAATAAAGCCTCCGTTGCGGTTTTAATAACCCAAGAGCCCCATAGCGTATGAAAACGATCGGCAATGGCCCTTCCAGAAAAATGCTGCGCCGGGGTTAAATGAAACGATAGGTCATCCATCGCTACGTGCTCCCACCAATCCAGTTCTCGAATTTTCTCAGAAGGCACCCCCCAGGTTTTCAGATGCTCCCCAATGCCTAGTGGTACCAAAAATTGCCCAACTTTCGGAGCCAGTGCTATTATGGACGGGAAATCCAAATGATCATAATGATCATGGGTGATCAGCACGAAATCAACCGAATCTAATTGCTCTATGTGAAAGGGTAATTCCTGGTTGAAACGTTTGCCTCCAATAAACGAGATAGGTGAGGGAACCGAACCAAACATTGGATCAATGAGAAGGGTTTTCTGCTCCATCCGAAGTAAAAAAGTAGAGTGTCCTACCCAGACAAAAGCGGTCTCCCTTTGGTCGTTATCGAACTCTCCAAGATTGGTTTTTATGACCGGAGGTTGGCCATTAGGCGGAGTAGCCCATGCTCGTGAAGCTCGATAGTCGGAATAGGCGGTTCGAATATCCTCCCAAGAAAAACCCATATTGATGGGCTTAGCATTCGAAAAAACCGTATTCAACTGGGGTGAACCCTCATATACCTTAAGTGCTTTTGTACTAAGGCGAGCCCCAAAAACCGGACTTAACACATACCATACACATCCAAATAGGATGAGTACTCCGAGGGATTTTACTAAGAACCAAATTGCCGTCATCTTGATGAAATTAAGTAGTCCTAAAGGTACTACAAACTCGGCATTAAATCAGAATATCCCACTTAAATACAATTATTTTTCGCCGTTTGTCCGAGTCGCTTCGCTCAATGACTAGAAAGCTTTGTTCCATACGCTCGTTGATGCGTTTGAAGAGTTCCTTTCGCTTAACGGATCGTTGGGTTAGATTCATTAAACCAGCAAATAAGGCTTCATCCAAATCTTCCAAGCTAACCCGCTTAACTTTGTTCTGTCTGGCCTGCTCCACAAAGGCCCATAATTTTAGATCAAGTTCGTCAAAGAAAACCACCGGTTCACCACGGTATTTGGTTTGAATTTCAACCCGGTCCGAATAAAATTGAATAGCATT
>CALKOA010000052.1 GCA_938091655.1 uncultured Balneolaceae bacterium
ATCGGCAGATATTAGGACTAAAAGATTAGCTGTTATTAGCGATTATTCTAAGATTTCTGCAGTTTCTTTGCGTAACAATACTTCTCGTCTATTGTCCATCGACTGGGTATCAATGAGTTTGTTATAAGGATCTATGCCCACAGTAGATGGTTCGGCGTCAACCGTGAATCGTAAGGTGTTTTCTATTTGGTTAAACCGATGTTTTTGTAAATAGATCACAGAATCTTGCCCTTGCGAATCCTTGGTAAAAATACCCACATCTATATAATCACGAAGAGGCAGGGATTGAATAGGTCTTCGAAGTCCTTCTTTTTCCAATAGTAAACTGTCTCCAGCAGCATCTTTATAGCGTCGTTTTCCTTTTTCATCACTCTCATACTTAGCTGCTAGAAGTGTAAACTCAACCTCATAGGTACTGTCTGGATTAATCCACCATTCCGCTTTATCTACCCGATTATCGTATAGGGTAATGGTTCGGAACAAGTCATGAATAAGATAATCAAGGCTGTCTGGGGTGGCATTAGCGATTTCATCCACAAATTCCTCGGCAATGGTATAGGGAGCCTCCTGATAAGCCACTTTATTAAGGTATCTTTGTATGGCTCTATTTAGTGTTTCTTCTCCTAAATAATCACTGAGGGCATAAAGTACCAAGGATCCTTTATTATAATGTATGTATTGCTGGTTTTCATTATACATTAGGGGTCGTTCTTTTATACCTTCAAAGGCGCGTCCAGCCAAATAGCGATCCAAGGCGTCCTTTAAAAATAGGCGCATTTTATCGTCACCATATTCGCGCTCAAGTACTTTTAGTGAGACATATTCTGACATACTCTCCGACATAAGCGTAGCCCCTTTTACATTTGCTCCTATGACCTGATGGGCCCACCATTGATGAGCGACTTCGTGAGCGGTGACACTAAAAGGATAATCCACTCCCGATTCGTCTTCCTCATCCACTGCTGCAATAAACCCAATGGCTTCTGAGTATGGTATAGTGTTGGCAAACGACTGAGCAAAGCCACCGCTTGTTCGAGGGAACTCAATAATTCGAACTTGACGGTGTTGATAGGGTGAAAATTCTTGGGTACTGTAGTCCAACGCTTTTTTAATACCCTTGATCATTCGCTCGACATTGTAATCATGAGCTGGATGATGATAGATTTCAATGGCAACCGTATCACTATTTGTTCGGAGCCAATAATCTTGGGCAGTGGAAAATTCCGCAGAAATAAAGGAGTAAAAATTCAGAATCGGACTGTCCATTTTATAATGGAAATACCGGCGGCCATTATCCAACCATTCTCGCTCTAAGTAACCAGGGGCAATGGCAATTTGGTCAGAGTCGGTGCTTATGATGGTTTCAAAGTCAATCCAATCGGCATCATAAGAAATATAGTTGTTCATACGTGCCAAAGAATCCGTTGCATCGGGCATACGATCTCTAGGAGCTAAGTCAAACTTTTCTCTGGATTCGCTACCAATAAGTTCTCCCGCTGGGTTATACCCAATTCGTGGTAGAATACTGTTGTTTAGAAAGGTGCCGTTACCCAAAACCGGTGAATTATTACGTAGCCATTCATTGGGAGCATTAGATAATTCAAACTCGAATCTTATCGAATCACCAGGCTCAAGTGGAGGATACACGGTAAAGATATCATAGTTAAACACACTGTCTTCTAGTACGCGTTCGAAGCCTCTGTTAAACCTAAAATCTGTTTTTAAATTACCGTGGTCAATATGAATGGAGTTTAAAGTAACGGATGTTTTATTTTTTAAGGTGTAATTCCCTCTCACTACCAAGTCTCGAGTTTCAGGGTATAAATCCATTTCAATATACGAAGCGGTAATCCTTGGTTGTGGAATGGAGCGGTATTTCCCATAGGTTTTTTCCCACTCAGCCGCAGATGCTTCCTGCTCTTTAGAGGATTTCCGTTCGTACTTAATATTATCTACGTAATATATGTACGAACCCATACTAAAGAAAAACACTAACAGGCCGGCAACTATACTCACGTTTGCTGAATTGCTTCGTTGTTTTGCTATCTGCCAACGTTCTTTCCAAGAAGGATATGATCCCCGCGGAAATAACCAAAGCGCCATCACATACAAACTTAGCGCTAAAGCCAACCAATACATTTTGTACCCAAAATAGCCCGATAGGTAATGCCCGTATCCATTCATATCTGAGTAGGGTGTAGCCGGTGCTTGATTGAACTTAAAGATCATTTGCTCTAAGCCAATCTGAGACGAAAAACTAAGTCCAATGGATACCAATAGAAGTATAAAAAAGCCTACAAAATAGTTTTTAAACAGCGTATGAATGAATAATGCTAATAAACTCCAAATGAATAGGTGGATAAACTGAATCCCAAAGAGTTGGGTTAGATACAAACCAATTTCAAAATGATAATAGCCTTGGTAGGTTTGAATAGCCATTCCTAAGACCATTACTGTTGATAGCAATATAATTTGCATGATACTGATGGCCAATAATTTTGACCCCAGAAGTACCCAAGTGGGAGTAGGAGTACTGTGTAGTAAAGAAGCCATTCCTGTTGTGTGATCCCGTTGCAGCACCATACCAGCATACAGAAAGGTCAACAAATTAATGAAAAGCCCAAAAAAGGTACCTGGTAGTTCAAGCATTTGCCATGTCACAGGTAAGGTTTGTGTCCCATAAATTTCACTACCTGTGGTTATGCTTATGAGGGAAAATAACATAGCCATAATGACGATAATGATAAATGGCCAACTCTTCACAATATAGCTTACATCGTTCTTGGTCATTAACCAGAGACGCCTGAATACTTCTTTATTGCTAAATTTCAATGATACAGAAGGTAATTGAACCCGACCAATGACTCCAAAGTTGTTCTTTGTTTGTACTTTTCCTTCTTTATTCCAAGGCCAACGGATGCTAAAAGCTTGTTGATGGAAGTTAAATTTAGCAAACACTCCTGCAAAAATACCGGCCCCGATAACCGACCATAATACCCGATTTAAAATGACCCATTTTTCCCAGGGCAGTGGGTTTTCATTTTGATCATAAACGGTCCAATATTCGGTATAGATTAGGTTGGCATTATATCCAAATGGGTCTAGCATAGCCGCCAACACTTTGTTATCTAAATCGGTCAATAAGGTATCAGCGATAGTTTGAACAATAATAAGACCTAAAATGGCTAAAAAGCCTACGCTAATACTCCGCGTAAAAGTCACCACCGCAAATACAAAGGCTCCTAGAAAAAAAGTGTTGGGTATTAGGTACATCCAAAACGACTGTGCGTAGGCACTAAATGCAAAAGGGGCAAGCAAGTCGGGATTGGTACCCGGTAGAAGGGTTCCGATAATAATGCCTAATGTGGCGGCTAATAAAACCCCCATCGTAGCCATATAACCGCCTAAAAACTTACCTAAAAGATACGATCCAGTACCAAAAGGATACGAAAAAAGTACCGAGTGCATTTCATGCTTAAAATCCTTGTAAATGGTTCCACCAATTAATGCTGGAAGTAGGAAAAAAATAAAGACGTTCATCGAATTCAACAGCCCGTTAATGGCTGTGGGTGAATTAGCAATAGTGGCTGAATTCACCGAAACCGAAATAGCATCAAAAATACCAGCTGAGCTTGCCATTAAAAACAAAGCTAGAAAAAACATCACCGATAGGTACACATAGTAACTAGGACGCTTAAACCACTGGGTTAGTTCAAAAAGAAAAATGGTGAAAAAAGAACCCATCAGCCCACTTCCTCGTTTATATTTTCTAGTGTATTATTTGGTTCGAGCTGCTTCAAAGCAACAAAATAGGCATCTTCTAAATTTGGTTGTTTTGCCTCAAAAGCCTCTGAGGGTTGTTCGGTAGCAAATACACGAACAAAAAGACTGTTGTCGTCATTAAAGCCAGAGGAGATTACAGAAAACTGTTCTTCATATCGTTCTAACTCTTCCCGCTCAATACGGCATCCCCAAATACATCCTTCGATGGATGAAACGGCTTTTTTGGGAGTGTTATGGAGTAAGATTTCACCCCCATTCATGATGGCCATATCGGTACATAATTCCTTTACATCATCTACAATGTGAGTGGAGAAAATCACAATGTTGTCGGTGCCTATTTCCCGGAGAACATTCAAAAAACGTTGTCGCTCTGCAGGGTCTAAACCTGCAGTGGGTTCATCCACTATGATGAGCTTGGGTTTATTCAGTAATAACTGAGCTATACCAAATCGTTGCTTCATTCCTCCAGAATAACCA
>CALKOA010000053.1 GCA_938091655.1 uncultured Balneolaceae bacterium
TAGGGCTTTAGTCCATGTATGAGGAGTTCACTAGCCGAAGCGGTTTGGTTGGTTGTGAGCACATAAATCCGTTCTAACCCCATACTGACCGGGCCTTCCTGAAAGCGTAAAAATAGGTTCTCTGAATCTACTCCGTCTGTATTTTGATAGAAGTTTTCCAAAAGTGAATTGTATTCAAATTCAACAAAAATGTCATTGTTTTGTGCCGTTTGTAAGGGAACTAATGCGTTGGCAAACTGCGATGCTGCCGTAATTCTTCCCCCTGGGTTATATCGTAAATCTATGACTAACTCGTCAATTTGTTGGGCCTTGAGTTCAGCCAATTGCTCATTAAGCCCATTGATAAATAAATCGGCTGTACCATCGATAAACTGCGCATAAAAAAGGTATCCAATGCGTTTTCCCCCCGTTTCTATAACTTTGGTGGTAATTACTGGATCCAGTTGTAAAATGTCCTTTTGCACACTAATTACGCTGTCTAGGTCAGTGATATTCACCTGCTGAGTTACTTCATCTAAAGAATAACTTCCCAATCCGTAACTCACTGTTCCGTTGATTTGTAGCAATTCTTGGTAATTGGCGGAGTTCAGGATCTGCCCATTCACACTCAAAATAATATCGCCGCGTTGTAAACCAGCTAGCTGAGCTGGCGAGCCTGGGTAAACATATTTTACCACCATAAATAATTGATCCTGATCACTAAATGACAAGATAGCTGGGCTAAATCCCGATGAATATTGACTTCCACTTAATTCATTGAGAAGGGTTTCCGCATCGTCCGTCATATAGGAAAACTCATCTGTTGTATACAGGATTTCCTCAAAAAACTGTTCAGGTGCCAAGTTGCCGGGCGCCATACGAGGAACCACAAAATTCCAATAATAATAATTGGACATCTGATTCCGAATCCAAGAATTTACCTCTAGATACTCACTGCCCACGCCTGTTGGATCATCGCTACATTGAGTGAAAAAACCTAGGCTTACGAATAGTCCAAAACTAAACAGGAGAAGTCTTTTCATGGATTGTTGGTGTACTTACTGGATGATGGGATTCTACTAACTAAATACGAATCGAAAGGTAATGGTTCCCCACTGTGGTTGTTGAGGGACACCGCTAGGTAGACGGGAAAAACGCCAAGAGCGTAGAGTTCTGAGCACCTCGGTTTCTAACTCTGCATTCATTTTTCGAAGTGGGATTATTCGGCCAACTGTTCCGTTTGGACGCACTTCGAAGCGTACCGTTATAACCGCCTCAGCATTGGCCACATTCGTAGGTAGTGGCTGTGCCATGGGTGCGCGCTCAATATCTCCTTCCCATTGTAACTCATACGGAGCCGTTTCATCGGAATCTGTCCCGGTACCCTGATCGGAATCGGTTGCACCTCTATTGCCATCTGGGTCGCCACTTTCCTCCGCTCCTTCGCTTTGATCTTCGTCCATTTGAGCTTGAGGCGGAATCTCTATTTCTTCCTCTGCCACTTCTGAAGCATTCTGTGAGGGATCCAAGACCTCTGTTTCAGGGGTTTGAACCGCCTCTTCAATGACCTCCTCGATCTCATCAGGCAAGTCTACTGGCTTGGTGTTTTCAAGAGCGGGTGTTTCCGGGGTGCTTTCAGGTTCGGGTGCATCTTCCACGGGTTCTTCACTCGGGGTTTCAGAAGGGTTTTGGCGGGTAGCAACTTGCTCGTTTTGTTGCTCTGAAAACTCAGAAAGTTGACCTGCCTGAAATTCTCCAAATTCAACTTCGATAAAAGATGGGGGCATTCCCTCATCCATATCTATGCTGTACAAGATAGAAAAAAGGAGTAAAAGCAACGCAGTAATACTACTGACCGCTAACCCTCTACGTTCATCGATATTTAGAGTATTGGATTGCATCTAATACGAACTTTGTTCGGTTGCCATCACCAGCTTTAATTGTAAGGCTTTTCCAATATTCAACACCCGTACCGCATCATCGACTTTTGCATCTTTATCGGCCCTTAGGACGATCATTCCTTCAGGTTTAGTATTGCGAGATTCACGAATAGCTAAAGCTAATTCACCCTGAGCCGTCAAATTGCCATCAACGTAAAATTGCCCGTCTTTGGTGATTGCCACAGATATATAATCTTGCTGGGTAACCGATGAAGTTTCGGCTTTTGGGATATTGACCTGAATTCCAAAATTACTTACAAAAGACGAGGTTAATAAGAAGAAAATGAGTAACAGAAGTACAATATCGGTTAAAGACGACTGTGAAAACAGCGAAAGGGGGGCTAAGCGCTTGTCATCTCGACGAAAATTTCTAGCCATAATGTATACTCTACTTTTTGGTGGCTGGGGTTTGTAGTAGGTCGATAAAATCAGCGGAGGCATTTTCGAGTTCAAAAATCGATCGATTTATTTTGCCCAATAAAAAATTATAGAAACCGAAGGCAATTAGACCAACTATAAGACCTGCAGCCGTCGTAATTAATGCCTCCCAAATTCCTCCCGCTAATGCGCTAGGATTTACATTTCCCTGCAATGATTGAATATCCATAAAGGCTTCAATCATACCTGTAACCGTACCTGTGAAACCCAATAGGGGAGCTACCCCGGCTATGGTCGCTAGCCAATTCATTTTCTTTTCTAAAAAGAATATCTCTTTCTTTCCTGCATTATCTATGGAATCTTCTATGTCGCGAATCGGTCGGCCCAATCGCTTGATACCCGCCTTGATAATTCGAGCTAATGGTTTATCAAATGAATCACAATACTGGATCGCCTGATCCTGTTTACCGGACTTTAGCATGGTTTCAATCGCTGCCAAAAAAGCGACTGTGTCTGTCTTCGTTCTACCAAGTGCGCTCCAACGTTCCGCAATCACATAGATAGCCAAAAAGAACAAAATCAAAATTGGAATCATGAGTACCCCGCCTTCAACCATCAAATCGAAAAAGCTAATGCTTTCAGGTTCCATCATACTGGTTAATGAGTCCACCATCGCGCTATCTTGCATTTGGAAGGCAAGGGTTCTGGTTGATAAATTTGCAAATAGAATCATAGGTAATGCCATTAGATTTTTGTAATAAAATAATCCTCGATAATTTCTTTGGGAAGTTCCTTAGCCACTTCAAGGGCCTGTTCAACCGTCGAAAACTGCCCTATACTCACGCGCCACATTAACCCGAAGCGACTTGAATTAACGGGCGAAAGTAAACTTCGGTATCCAGCAGAGCGATATAGTTCATATTTTTCCATTGCACTCTGACGATTAGAAAGTGAAAAAAGCACCAGGGTATATCCATCATTTGCTCTGGTATCGACCTCTCCCATAAGACCGTATCGAGGTTGATCTACCGGTATTTCCGCCACATTTTTAGCCATAATTGGTGCGCTTACTACTGAGTCGGTGTTTAGCCTTGAAGTACTATTTTCTGGGCTAATTATAGTACTTTCGTCATTCATGACCATAGTATCTGAAGCTTCCCCCTCTAGGCCATTTTTCTCGTTATCTAGTGCAGCAGAGGGTTCTTGCTCTTCACTAATTGAGTTAGAATCCATGGCCTCAGTTACATTCGATTGCTCCGTGCCAGAGTCCCCTACTAACATAGCAGGTTCGTCGAGTATAGGCTTTAGGTAAAATTGCCATCCTGCTATCACTGCAGCAATAAAAACAAATCCTATTCCTATGTAAATTGGAGTAAGATTAGATCTTTTTGTTTTTTTAGGACTTCGTAATGAGGCGGTTCGTTTTGCTAATCGAGCCTTGGCTTCATCGTCGAGATCAACTTCTTCATCTTCACCTTCAACTTCGGACTCGGGTTCATCGTCGATTTTGGGTTCATCAACAAGATCATCTTCTTCTTCCGACTCGGGTTCCTCCTCAGGCTCAGGATCCACTTCGACTTCCGATTCGCGTTCATCAATGACTTCGGATTCTAGTTGAACTTCATCTTCACCTTCAACTTCCGACTCGGGTTCCTCCTCAGGCTCAGGATCCACTTCGACTTCCGGCTCGCTTTCATCAACGATTTCGGATTCTAGTTGAACTTCGGCTTCATCTTCGACTTCCGACTCGGGTTCCTCCTCAGGCTCAGGATCCACTTCGACTTCCGGCTCGCGATCATCGACTTCGGGTTCATCATCTTCCTCAATACCCACATTAAAATCATCGGATACAACAATGGGCTGCATACCCGCATATTTGTAATTAATTTCAATAGCGAAGGAGGGATCTAATTCTAGAGAAATCCCGGAAATATCCTTTCTTAACGTTCCAAAGCCGGTTAGTTGGACGGAGGCCGTTTCGTTTAGCTCATTGTTTAAGTGAACAGAAAATTCACGTAATAATTCCTGTGATTCCTCATCAGAAATAGACAATTCCCGCGCAATGTACTGTATAAAATCTAGTTGCTTCATTCCCTTTCCCCTAATTCTTCAGGGCTAAACTGTACGGTATCTTTAGGAGGATGAGCAACCGTTCTCCCTTTTTCGTCACGGGAAAAGTGCTGCGGCTCGTGAATTCGACTAAATGTTCCTATTCCTTCTAACAGAACAGATTCACCTGCCAACAATCGCTCCTTAATGAGAGCTGAAATTTTTTCTATTTGATGTTCATCCATTCTAACTAATCCTAAAATTCAAAGCTTATACCGCCAAACAAATGCAATGGCGCTTCTTGAAATCCCTGCCACCATTCATAACGCTGAGAAAGCAGGTTATTCAATCTAATGTATGCACCTAAGTGTTCATTAAATGAATAACGCAGATTAGAATGTACTAAAATAAAGCCATCTAATTGCTCAGAACCAGTTGTTGTTCGTGGTCCTATAATCAACGTACTGGCTCCAATTTGTAGCTTGGGGGTCATCGAATAGTTTACACTGCCTTCTATTCTGAATTTTTCTTCAAAGGGTAACTCTTTCTTTGAGGTTAAGCGTGGACTTCTGAGACTAATTTCTGCCGCGCCTTGAATATCTCCATCTAACCATTCAGCCGTGCTTCCCAGATAAAATTTAGACACCCTGGCATCGGTATAATTCAAATTATAAAATAAATCCTGCGTGTTCCCAGTTGGGTTATCCGGATTAGTAAGATCCAATTGCTGTCGCTGAGCATAACCAAAACGACTAATATGCTCCCACTGGAATCCTGAATAGACTCTATTAGTTTGCATGAAATTCCAAAATACTTCTGCAGACACACCTATATGATAGGAATGCTGTAGTTGGGTAGAAGGAGTTAAAAATCTATTATATTCTTGCCATTCCAATAAAGTTGGGTTTTTCAGTTTGCCCGACAACTTTGCAACCCCACCTAACTGATCGTTATAATTATAACTAAGTGTAGCATCAGGCTCTATATAGATACCGCCGTTAATCGTATCGTCTGCATAAGCCAATGATGTCTCCAGATCCACTGACCAAGCGTAGTCAATCAACCGGGTATATCCACCCCCAGCCCGAATGAGGTATAGCGACGTTCCACTACCATCAACCTTATTCGAATGCACATCTACGCCTGATTGAAGACTCCAATATTCACGAGCTTGTTGGCCTGGCCAGCTTCGGTGTATCTGGGCCTTAATAAATGAGGAAGATGCTTTATCCTGAATAGCCATAATGGCTGAATTTAATTCACTTTCAAAAAGACCCACTTGTACCGCATAACTATTTTTATGGAACGTATTTTTTTGTTCATGTAATCGAGCAGTCCAAATTACACCCTGATTATCTTTTCTTGGAACTCCACCTAAAAGGTTTTGCATCTCCTCGCTGAGAGTAAACATTCGATTAAAGTCATTATTTAGGCTTAATTGACTCGTTAGGTTTCTTATATCCGATAGTTTTTTCGAATAATTCACATCCACCCCTAGGTTTCTGTATCCACTGGCATTATCGAGGTGTCCAGCTGATGACTGAAAATTAGTTCCCACACCAATTACGCCATCTTTAATCGGTGAATAATAATTTACTCTAAACTCAGGACTCACAAACCATCCCATTCCAAGCTGACTAGTAGCTTTTGGGCGCTGTGGAGTTACCCATACTTTTTTGGCAGGCTCTTCAGGTCTATCTAAAGCCGTCACTGATATTCCCGAAACAGCCGCTTCTCGCGACTCTAAAAAAGGCATTCGGTTTGGATCAATCTGAAACACTCTTGGCCTTGGATTAAAACCCAAAATAGGTTGACGTCTAAGGCCAGGGAAATTAGCTTTGAACTCACTTCTAATTTCTATGTCCTGCGGATTAATCTCTGGTAGCAATGTGTTCTGTGCACCTTGTGCAAATATGTCGGTACTCATGAACCAGATAATTAAAGCTATTGCAACTCCATATATGGTAGAACAAATACTGGTTAATGTGAAACGAGTCACTTCCTTTTGTGCTGATTGTCGTACAATTGAACAATTATTCATAGTACTAAAGGTACACTTTTTAGACATTTTGGGCAGTAGCCTCTCGCTGTAACGAAAGAAACTTATCAATAGCTAAGGCAGCGGGGGCAACAAGTATGACCATGGCCAAAGTTGCGGCATGCGTAATGGTAGCAAAAGCTAAACCTGTAGGCTCTGGTACCATGTACAATATGCCTAAACTGTAACTTATAAAATAGTGATAACTTCCTATACCACCTGGAGTCGGAATAGATAATGCAACCGCAGAAGCCATCGTTAAAATTGCGGCATCTGCCCAACCTAAGTCAAATTTTAGAGGTAGATCAAACATCCAAAATGGTATGTACATCATAGCAATATAGCCTACCCAAATGAGCACGGTGTATCCAACAAATAGAAATGGTCGTTCTAGTTTTTTAATACTCATTAAGCCTTCAACAAATTGAGCAATTATTTCTTTGATTTTTAATAACCAAGCAGCATTCAGATTGGTTGTTGTTAATCGTTTATAAAGTGCCCACCCACCCATGATTATCCCCATTCCAAGTAGAATTAGTGGCCATGTATTCAAAAAAAGGGTGGAATATACTTGGCTATCAACCAGATTTACCCCTAAGAGCCGGCTTAAGGTATCTACATCGGATAATAAAAAATAAGCGACTAAAGCCATGATTATAAGCATGGATATAACATCAATAAAACGCTCTAGTACAATGGTCCCGATGAGCTTTGAGTTACTTTCATGAAGCTGTTTAGCGACATACATAGGGCGGGATATTTCACCTAATCTGGGAAAGGGAATATTGATTAAATACCCAAACATAACTCCTGCAAAAAGAGTGGACCGGTGGGCAACCAATGTAGTATCCCCTAATAAAAGTCGCCATCGCTCTGCTCTAATGTAGTGGGAAAAAGTTAGCGCAATACTAAAGGGGAAGAGCCATGACCAACTCATCCCTATGGTTGCCTGTCTAAGCTCTTCAATGGATACATTTGAAAAAGAGAGCCACAAGAAAAAAGCCGCGAAGACTATGCCAACAATGTATTTTATTGCCTTATTCATAGCGCATATCGACTATTTCGACATTTTCCGGGATAATTAGTTCAAATAAATTAACACTAACCGGGATGTATTCAACTTCAGAAAAAATAGTCTGCATACGATTGGCTCCGATATCCAAAGCGGTCAAACTTGATGGCCTAAGCTCAGAATCGATACGAATGTTCATTTGCTCAAAGGTGCTAAAAGGATCTGAACTTTGGAGATTATACTCCTGAAAATTGAGGTGCTTCTTTGTATCGACCACCTGATAGGTATTTCCAAGTCCACCAATTATTTTTGATGGGGCAAAATCGTCAAGTTCCGAATCATACTCACTGATAATAACTCGGTTTCTACTACGATCCAGTACCTTAGATAAGGTTCCATCCACCACAATAATTTGACCGGCTGTCTCAATTCTATATTGTTGCCATCCTATCCAAATACTGCCTTCATTCTGTGATATCTCCTGAGTATATGCATCGGTAAACTCATGGTTAAACTGGGCTGATAGAATTTCTCCATTCCTTATTTTATCCTGAATTAAGCTAAGATAACTTTCCTGACCAAGGAGGGATCCTCCAAAAAAAAGCATCATCATTAGGCCTAACCAACAGCTTCTTAATGCACTAAAATAGTCAACAGATGATCGCTTAAAGATCATTGAGTCCATCCAATATTTCTTGGAGTTCTTCTTCAGTTTCCACCAAAACATCTCGAGCAGTACTACCTTGATAGGGTCCGACAACACCGGCATTAAAGAGTTGATCAATGATACGTCCTGCACGATTATATCCAATTTTTAACTTACGTTGGAGTAACGAAACCGACCCTTGCTGATGTAAAATGACTACTTTAGCAGCCGTCTCAAACATATCATCAATATCTTCTAATGGATCCGGGACTCCACCTGAAGCATCGTCATGGACGATAGGTAAGTAAAAGGGCTCCTTATACCCAGCTTGCGATCCTACGAAGCTATTAATTCGCTCAACTTCTTCGGTGGATACAAAAGCATTTTGTATCCGAATCATACCCGCACCATTCGTAAACAACATATCACCCATTCCCACCAATTGATCCGCGCCGCCTACATCTAGAATAGTTCTAGAATCCACCTTCGATGCCACTTGATAGGCTAAACGAGCCGGAAAGTTCGCTTTAATAGTACCTGTAATTACATTAACCGAGGGTCGTTGGGTTGCCACTACAAGGTGAATTCCAACTGCACGTGCTAGCTGAGCTATTCGTGCAATAGGCTCCTCTATTTGTTTTCCAGCGGTCATCATCAAGTCGGCTAGCTCATCAATAATAACCACAATGTAAGGCAAATGTCGGTGTCCTAAATCGGATTCAAGACCTTCTTCCTTAAACTTTTTATTGTATGCTTTTATATCGCGAACCATAGCCATTTTTAGCAAATCATAACGCTCATCCATTTCCTTGGTAACGCTATTTAACGTTTCCAGCGCTTTGGAAGTATCCGTTATTATAGGCTCATCTGAATCTGGCAACATGGCCAAAAAATGATTTTGAATGTTTCTGTACAGCGATAATTCAATTTTTTTAGGGTCAATCATCACAAACTTTAGATTGTCTGGATGACATTTATACAACAAGCATGTAATAATGGTATTAATACCTACCGACTTACCCGATCCTGTAGCGCCCGCAACCAATAAATGTGGCATTTTGGCTAAATCCATCATGAAGACCTCATTTTCAATCGTCTTGCCAAAAGCGACGGGCAAAGCCATATCGGTCTCTACAAATTTACGTGTTTTAATAACCTGCTTAATGTAAACCGTCTCGCGAGTAGTATTAGGGACCTCAATTCCCACCGCAGACTTTCCAGGTATAGGGGCTAAAATCCTAAGACCCTTAGCCGCTGTAGCCATCTTAAGATCATTAGCATAACTCTCAATCTTACTAATCTTCACGTCCGGTGCAGGCTGCAATTCATATAAGGTCACCGTTGGGCCAACAATAGCATTGATGCCTAAAATATCAATTTTATGCTGGCTTAACTTCTCCATTATAATACGCTTATTCTCCTGAATCTCTTCCATATCTACCTCATTCCCCTCGTTTGGTGGGGTATTTAGCAGATCAACGGTTGGAAATTGATATCGGATAACCGGCGCTTGCTTGGCTTTTTCTCTATTCTGACGATCTAGCTCTTTTTCATCGGCTTGTTCCTCCTCCTCACCCACAAATACCGAAACCTCCACATCATCTACTTCGGGGGCTGGTTCTGGTTTCTCATTTTCCGCATTTTTTATCAGATCTGCTCGAGGGCGAACATCTACTTTTGCCGCTTCAGCTCGCTGCTGCTCCAATCGTTGCTCGTCTTCTAGCTTAGAGCGTTCAATAATTTCATCAATATCTACCTGCTCCTTTTCTTTACGAGTCAATGGTTTTATAGCTAGGGTTTCACTCTTTTTTGATGGTGTTGATTCGGGTTCTTTTTCTTCTTTGCTGCGTTCAAACTCAGCTTTTTTTTCCGCTATGCGCTCCTGTCTTTCTTCTTCTTTCTGCTGTTTTAGAGCTTCTCTTTCAATTTTTTTATCCTGCTGTTTCTCTCGAAAATCATTCCACCAAAACTTAACATTATCAATGGTTTTTTGTAAATCACGATCTACAAACAATAATGCGTTTATGCTCATAAAAACCAAAAGAATAAACAATGAGGCAATACCGGTGATGTTTTGTAAAATCACGGAGATTTGGAGCCCAGCTGAACCACTCCAATAGGCCTGCTGAGGAAAATCCCAGTTGGAATGGGTCCAACCCAGAAATGTCGAAATCAATATCATGGCCCATAAACTAAGGGCTATGGTCTGGTATTTTTCTTGGAGTGATCGCTGCCGGAATA
>CALKOA010000054.1 GCA_938091655.1 uncultured Balneolaceae bacterium
AAAAGGATTAAAAGATTAACATGGCTAGTTTTGGTGACTTTAACAGAGTCAACACCAATGTTACGGCATTGAGTGCACAACTCTCGTTAAACAAAATAAATAGTGAACTAGGAGATAGCAGGCTTAAGCTATCGACTGGTAAAAGGATTAATTCTGCTGAAGATAACTCAGCAGGATACGCTATAGCTACTAAGCTCAACAGTAGGGTTAAGGGATTGGAGCAAGCTCTCCAGAATGTGAGTGATGCTAAGTCTATGTTGGGTGTTATTGAAGGATGCTACAACTCAATTATGGATAATCTTATTGAGATTAAGAATTTAGCCATTCAAGCAGCTAATGACAGTTTGAATCAAGATGATCGTACTTTAATTGCCCATCAAATTCACTCATTGGGTGAAGAAATAAATAATATTGCAAATGACGATTTACTTCCAACAAGTAGTACTGCTATGCTAATACAATCAGGTGATACGATAGAAGATACATTTTCTATAAATTTAGCAGCAGTTGATGTTTTGAATTTGTTTGGTGGTAATGCAAAAAACCTTGATGTTGATTCTGACGGAGTCTTAGTAGGTGATGCAGTGGGAAAACTTGCAATCGTTGTTAATGGTGATCACATTGAACATGGAGGGAACACAGCCAATGATGATAGAGGTGAGATAGAATTTGTGTTTAATTATCCAAATGGAATGATGCAAGTAGCTGTAGATAGTGCAGATTTCAATTCAATGATTTCTCATGTGGATGAGGCTATTGGTGTATTAAATACTCACATAAACGAACTAGGTATCAACCAAAGGTCTCTTTCATCTAAAGAAGAAAACCTTACTCAAGCTATCACTGCCAATAGCGCCGCACACAGTAGAATTATGGATACAGACTTTGCTAAAGAACAGTCTAATTCTATTAGACTACAAATACTTCAACAAACAGCTACAGCTGCGTTGTCTCAAGCTAATATGGGACCCCAAGCAGTACTTGGATTTTTAGGGCAGTAATTTTCATTCATTCATTCATTTACTTAAGGAAAATAGTGAATGAACGAGCAAGTAACTTTTCTGAATTTGTTGTCCCAATGTTGTCCCAAAATAAAAAAGCAACTTAAAATAGACTATAAATAATCATCCTAAGTTACTGTTTTGAATTAAGTACACCCGAGAAGATTCGAACTTCTAACCGCCTGATTCGTAGTCAGGTACTCTATCCAGTTGAGCTACGGGTGCAGCAAATCATAATACAAAATTCATATTATTTTGCATTTTTGAAAGACTAACAAGATAAGCATATTAAATCAAAGTGTCTCTTGTTTTCCTTAAAAAATAATCCACAACTACGATGAAGCTAGCTAAAATCGACATTAAAGGGTTCATATCAACACATCTTGCAACCTGTGCCATGTTATTGTTGGCCATAAGCATGGCATGTAACCCTGCTCCTCAACTCACAGATGAAGCTATTCTTATCCAAAATGTTTCCATCATCGATCCAGTCAATGGCTTAGAAACGCAAAAAAGTGTCGTAATCGATAACGCAAAAATTGTCCGCATTTATGAGCATTCAAATGTGCCCGAATTTGGTAACATCACCCTGATAGATGGTACCAACCATTACCTTATGCCTGGGCTCTGGGATGCCCATGTTCATTATTCTTTCGAGGAAAATATGCGTGGTGCGATGAATGCCTTATTTCTTAAATACGGAATCACCAGCGTACGAGATACCGGTGGGCCGATGGACATTGTGTTGCCGGTCAAGATAGCTTCAACCCGAGAAAACGAAGATAGCCCTAGTATATACATTGCGGGGCCTCTGATCGATGGGAGTCCAAATGTGTACAATGATTCCTCACCGTACTATCCTCTGTTATCTATCGAGAATACCGATGTGGAGGCCGTTGAAGAGAATATGGTGGCCTTAGTGGCCCAGGATTTGGATTTTTTAAAGGCCTATGAAATGCTTAGTGAGCCTCAGTTTAAGGCGCTTATGCAGGTGGCCGAAACGAGTGAACTACGGGTTACAGGACATATTCCCTTGAGTATGAACCTGTTTTCGGCGGTGGAGAATGGTCTAATGGGAATGGAGCATCTTCGAAATTTGGAGATGTCAGTGGCCGCCAATTCCGATGAACTGCAGGAGCAACGCCTCGAATGGCTACAGAATCCAGAGGGGCTTTCTGGTGGTGCTCTTCGATCTTCTATTCACGCTGCGCAGCGGATGGAGGCTATAGCACAGATAGATAGTGCGAAATTACAGGCGGCGGCAAGCCTACTAGCCGAGCGAGGGGTATGGCAAACGCCAACCTTAGCACTGTATAATAATTTTGCGACAAAAGAGTATTTAAGGGACGCGGCCATGGAGCAGCTGCAGGTGCTTCCACCCGAAGTTTCTTCAGCTTGGTCGGCGGCTATGGAGATGTCGGGGACCGAAATCGACCCGGCAACGATGGCGTATGCGGATTGGATGAGGGAGACGGTGGGTTACTTGCACCAGCATCAGGTGCCTTTTATGGCGGGAACCGATACGCCGATTGGTTTTTTAATTCCGGGTTTGAGTTTGCACCGAGAGTTGGAATTGTTGGTGCAAAGCGGGCTTTCTAATATGGAGGCTATTCAGGCTGCAACCGTTGAACCGGCAAAATTTTTGGGGGTTGAACAGCGGACCTCACGCATCCTAGAGGGCTATGAGGCAGATTTATTACTTTTGAGGGAAAATCCGTTGGAACGTATTAGTGCAACCAAAGAAATAGAGGTGGTGATTAAGGCGGGAAAGGTGGTGTTTAGGGAAGAGTTTTAGACAGAAAGGTGGAACCAATCTAAGGCAGCTAGAGTTTAAGGTTATTCATCAAGAGCCCTTGTCTATTGGCTGCCTGTTAGGGAGCGATTAGTGAATAGGGCAAAACGGCTAGTGATAGCTTTTCACTCATATTCCAATGCGCAACTCAAATATCGTAGACCTTAGAAAACTTAATAAAAGTTACGACGAAGGCACTAAAAAGAGACATGTACTTCGCGACTTAGAACTTGAAGTTGCACAAGGGCAAATGTTGGTCTTACTTGGACGATCGGGTTCAGGGAAAAGTACCTTGCTCAATCTGTTGAGTGGTATTGATCGACCCGATTCTGGGCAGGTGATGATTGATGGCACCGATATCTCCCTGCTTACTGAAAAAGAGCGAACCTTGTTTAGGCGCACTCATATTGGGTTTGTGTTTCAGGCCTTTAATTTGATTTCCACATTAACCGCCTACGAAAATATCGTGTTACCACTCCGCCTACAGGGCAAGAAGGATGTGGCAACTGAGCAGTTGGCCCTGCATTTTTTAGAAGAAGTGGGTTTGGCCGATCGTAAAGATAGTTATCCCGACCGTCTATCGGGTGGGGAGCAGCAGCGAGTGGCCATTGCCCGCGCATTGGCACATGAGCCCAGTTTTATTCTGGCCGATGAGCCAACGGGGAATTTGGATTATAAAACAGGCAGTAAAATTTTGTCCATGCTGGCTGATTTGGTACGAAAAAATGGTCGTACGATGATTATTGCCACACATGACAGGGAAATGGGACAGATTGCAGATCGGGTGCTCGAGTTACAAGAAGGGCAATTACAGGAATATAAAGCCATCCAGGAATCCTAATCATCATGCCCACGCAATCAGACGATTTACTGTGGATTTCTAGCCTGCGCTTTCTGTTGAAGCATCCTTGGCAGTTGGCTCTTTCCATCTTAGGTGTGGCTTTAGGGGTGGCCATGGTGGTTTCGATTGATCTTTCGAACAGCTCCGCTCAGCGAGCTTTTTCTCTTTCAGCCGAGGCGGTGGCTGGCAAAGCAACGCATGAGATCGTGGGCGGAGGTGAGCAGTTGAGTGAGCAGGTGTATAGGCACCTGCGCATCGATGGAGGTATTCGAAATGCCGCACCGGTGGTTCAGGGCTTTGGACGTTTGGATGGGCTGGCTCGGAGTTTCCAAATATTAGGTGTAGATCCTATTGCCGAAGGACCTTTCCGAGATTTTTCCAGTCAGGAAAGTGGCATTGATTTGGCGAGTTTCATTCAGGGTTCGGCTACGGGGCTGGTGAGTAACCCTGTTCTTCAAGAATTGGCCTTGGAGGTGAACGACACGGTTGGAGTGTCGGTGGGTGGGGTGGTAGTTCCGATTCGCATAGTGGGCACCATTGAGGTAGCCAACGAGCGCACCGAGCAGGCATTGGAGAGTGTGTTAGTGGTGGATATTTCAACCGCCCAACGATTATTTGATATGCGTGGAGACCTCTCTCGTATCGATCTTATCTTGTCTGCCGAACAGCAGGAGCAACAAGACCAACTTCAGATCATTAGATCTCTCTTACCCGATGGAGTGGAGGTGCAATACGCAGGTTCTAGTAGCGAAACCTTGGCGCAAATGACTCGAGCGTTTGAGCTCAATTTGCAGGCACTAAGTTTACTGGCCTTACTCGTAGGGATGTTTTTGATCTACAATACTATGACTTTCTCGGTGGTTCAACGACTCCCACTTATTGGACGCATGCGCGCTTTGGGAGTAACCAAATCCGAGATTTTGGCCATGATTATGAGAGAAGCCGTGCTTGTTGGCTTGATAGGTACCATGGTAGGAATTGCTTCTGGTATAGCGCTGGCACAACTTTTGGTCCGGTTGGTGACGCAGTCCATTAACGATTTATACTTTGTCTTATCTGTTCAAGAACTTACCATCACGCCAGGCCCCATTCTAAAAGCTACCTTATTGGGACTTGGAGCTACGGTATTGGCTGCTTTTTGGCCAGCCAGGGAAGCCTCCGAAGCACAGGTAACCACCGTTCTTAAACGTTCGAATCGTGAGTCAGCCTTGATGAAACGACTCCCGCGCTTTACGGGCTTAGGCATTGTTTTGGGTCTTGTGGGTGGAAGTTTACTCCTCATTCCTAGTGGAGGGATAGTGGTAGGTTATATATCCTTGTTACTGGTGATTATCGGTTTTTCTCTGACTATTCCAGCTTGTATGGTGGGCTTAGCCTCTTTGTTTAGACCCGTTCTTGGGGCCTTGAATGGTATCATCGGTACCATGTCGGTGCAAGGCCTGCTGAGCGAGCTCAGTCGAACTTCGGTGCCGGTGGCTGCTTTGGTGGTAGCGGTAGCTTCCACCGTCGGGGTTGGGGTTATGGTCGATAGTTTCCGCGTAACCGTGGTTTCGTGGCTCGAGTCGCAGCTTCAGGCCGATATCTATGTGCAACCACCTAGTTCGGTTGCTCGTTTTGCCGATGCCGAATTACTTCCCGAACTGGTGGAAGTTCTTCAACAAACCCAAGGTGTTGAACGCGTGCATTCGGTGTACAGTGAAACCATAACGGCTAATTTTGGGCCAACCAACTTGGTTACGACGTCACTTGGAGCCTTGGCCCAACAAACCTACGAAATCAAACGAGCAGAATCTGGCTTTTGGGATCGTTTTCCCAACCAACGGGTGGTCATGGTTTCCGAAGTGTATGCCTATCGACATAGTGTTTCCTTAGGGGACACTATACAGCTTCAAACCGATAAAGGTCTTCAGGAGTTTCTGATTGAAGCGATGTACTATGACTATGCCTCAGATTTAGGGTCGGTGACGATGAATCGGGAAGTGTATGACCGTTTTTATGACAATCGAGCCATTTCGGGATTGGCACTTTATGCCAGCGAGGGCACCCCAGTAGAGGTCTTGGTCGAACGGCTTCGCGAGCGGGCCGATGGGCTACAAGAGGTGTTTATTCGCTCGAATCGTGGGCTTAGAGAAGCCTCCATAGAAATTTTCGATCGCACCTTTACGGTGACATATGTCTTGCGACTCTTGGCGGTGATTGTCGCTTTCGTGGGAATATTGAGTTCCTTGATGGCCCTTCAACTTGAGCGTGCAAGAGAGCATGCGGTTCTTAGGGCCAATGGTATGACGCCTGGACAGCTTTGGAACTACGTCATCGTGCAGACCGGGGTTATGGGAGGGATGGCCGGCATCCTCTCTCTTCCGCTGGGAGTCATCATTTCCTATGTGTTGGTCTATGTGATTAATCTACGTTCATTTGGCTGGACCTTGGAATTTTTGGTAAGCCCTTCACTGTTGTTTCAAGCTTTTGGATTGGCCGTACTAGCCGCTCTTTTGGCCGGAATGTACCCTTCCATTAAAATGGCTCAAGCAAACCCAGCACATGCCTTACGAAGCGAATAACCTTTTGCCCATGAAACTATCCTTTCTACAACTCATCAGTATTCCGATCGTACTTGCTATTCTATTTGGAGTGGTGCTTTTTTCCGAAACCGAACCAGAATTGGAATCTACGGTTTCGGTGGCCGAAGCGATGGGAGGAGGTAATCAAGAGGGTTATCTGCAGGCTACAGGACCTCGAGATTTTGTATTTCCAGATGATCATGGGGCTCATCCTGGGTACAAAACCGAGTGGTGGTACTACACAGGTAATGTGTTTACCGCGGAAGGGCGTCAATTTGGGTATCAGTTCACCATTTTTCGAAATCAGCTCAGCCCACCGACAGAGATTTCCACGGGTATTGGGGATTCTACAGAAACTGGGGATTCATCAGAACATGAGACCCCGACAGATAGTATCGATCCAAAGAAAAGCTCTGAAGACGATTGGAGCACAGATCAGCTGTATTTGGCCCACTTTGCAATTTCGGACGTGGCTGAGGCCGATCATGTGTTCGAGGAGCGATTTAGTCGGGGTGCCGCCGGTTTAGCGGGCGCAGAGATTGATCCGTACCGAGTGTGGCTGGAAAATTGGAGTATCGAACGTTTACCCAATTCGGGTAAAAACGATCAAAGCTTTCCCATGCGTCTGCATGGAGAGATGAGTGATGGGACGGCGATCGATTTGAAGCTTCAACCCGAGAAACCACTCATTTTTCACGGCGACCAAGGCTATGATCAAAAAGGGTTCGACAGTGGGAATGCCTCCTATTATATTTCATTTACTCGAATGGAAACCCAAGGCGAAATTGTCAAAGATGGGAAAGTTTATCATGTAACTGGAAATTCCTGGATGGATCATGAATGGAGCACCTCGGCTTTAGACTCCGGTCAAACGGGCTGGGATTGGTTCTCTATCCAACTTTCTAACGGCTACGATCTGATGTATTACCAAATTCGAAATGCCGATGCTAGCCAACAACCTCAAACCACTGGGACTTTAGTCGATCCTTTGGGAAATACCATTGATTTGGAAGAGTTGGAAGTGATGTTGGATATACTTGAGTATTGGCAGAGTCCGCATTCAGGATCTCGCTACCCTAAGCGTTGGACGCTAAAAATGCCGGAGCTCGATATTTATCTAGAACTTGGTACTCTGTTCGATGATCAAGAAATGCGGGTATCAGTGCAGTATTTTGAAGGTAATTTAGGCGTATCTGGCCAGATGAGAGGTAAAGAGGTTTCTGGGACAGGTTTTATTGAAATGACCGGCTATGAACAGGACTAAGCTTCTAACTTCGCCTTAATACTGAGCTTAATTACCCTTATTCCCAAGAACCATATACTGCATTGGGGAGTAACAAAACATCAGACGAAACTCTATCGATAAAATTTAGGCGGTCCACATTTTCTTGTGTGGTTTGGTTGAAGTCCTTAATGTTATCCCCAACTTCGTATATGATAGAGAACGATTTATTCCAGTGAATCTGTGTCTCAGGATAATTCTCCCAACAGTATGTAGCCGTACCCGTACTAATTTGAGTTCGTCGTAGATCTTTATCATTAATCATTTCACTTTCCCCAACAGAGTCTCTGTCGGCTTGTGAGCGGCCCATAATACAAGTATTACTTCGGTCTATAGGAAACCCAAGTGCAGTAAGATTATTCCAGGTAAATTGATCAAGATCACGATTTCTGTTTGTAATGAGTACGATTTGACCCCCATTCTTTAGAACTTCGGTAACAAATGCGATGGAACCAGGCACCGCTGTAGCCGATTCTTCTTTTACCCATTCAGCCCAGCTTTCAGAGGAATAACCAAGGCCCAAGAGATCTCTGCGACGATTATATTCTACATTGTTTAAGAGTGTTTCGTCTACGTCCATAGCTACTACCCATGGCTCATTAGGGGGTTCAAGGGTTGATATAGTACGAGTTGCCGAACGATATAAATATTCCGTTATAATCGCATATTCGGCACTATTCATGGTCCATTTAACGGCCGAACTTACTTCATAATCTGTGGGTACGGGTTGGTCAAATTGGGTGCAGAAAAGAAAGCTAACTGAACAGACTAGAACAAGTAGATAGTGTTTAAACATTTTAATAAATCCTGACGGTTGGTTAGGCTAATCGGTATGTCCATAAATGGATAACATAAATCTATTAAAAAAATATGTTTCTAACCCATTATTGTAGATTTTTGAATTACTATTTATCCAAACTAATGAATGGCCACAAAAATAGTTTAACATTAAAGTATTTTTGAGTATATTACTGCCCTTAATATAACAAAGCTTTTTGTTCTCATATGCTATGCTATTTATTAGATCCTCCTCATCGGATTTACTATTCATCAAGAAAGACCTACAACACTTTATTTGTCTATAATGAAACTTGGAATTGATTCTTTTGCTGCCGTACAAGGACAGCATGGCGAGCCCAGTACTCCTGAACAACGTGCTGAAACCATCGAAAACCTTTTAACCCGAATCGAACTCATGGAAGAAGTCGGGTTGGATGTATTCGGCCTCGGCGAGCATCACCGACCCGAATATTTGGACTCCTCGCCATTAACCATTTTGGCCGCCGCAGCAGCGAGAACGTCTAAAATTCAATTATTAAGCGCCGTCACCGTACTCAGTGCCCAAGATCCTGTTCGAGTATTTCAGCAACTAGCTACACTCGACATTATTTCAAAAGGCCGGGCTGGCTTAGTGGCGGGTCGGGGTTCATTCTCTGAAGCCTTTCCCTTATTTGGACTAAGTTTTCAAGATTATGACGATCTATTTGAAGAAAAACTCGAGCTTTTACTCCAGCTAAGAGCCCAGGAAAAAGTGACATGGGAAGGTCGTTTTCGTCCAGCGCTCACTGGGCAAGGAGTTTATCCGCGGCCGTATCAACCCAAGGTGCCTATATATGTGGGTGTAGGTGGAACACCAGCGTCGTTTGCACGAGCGGGACGACTTGGGCTTCCATTAATGGTGGCCATTATAGGTGGACAAACGCACCGTTTTAAGCCTTTAGTGGACATGTACTACCAAGCCGGAATCGCGGCGGGTCACCCGAGAGAAAAATTAAAAGTGGCCGTTCACTCCCTGGGCTTCATTGCCGAGGATTCACTTTCGGCACATGAGCAGTTTTTCCCGGGCTATGCGAAAACATTTACCCAGATAGGAAAAGAGCGCGGTTGGGGTGGAGATGTTACTCGACGCAGTTATGAGTCGCAGGCCGATGAAATGGGCGCTTTGGTCGTGGGTAATCCAGAGGAAGTCGCGGATAAAATAGTACGCCATTCTAGAGCATTGGGTGGGTTGACAGAGTTTCGTTTACATATGAATGTGGCCCATTTATCCCACGAGCAGTTATCAAGTGCCATTCGATTACTAGGCGAAGAGGTAGCGCCTATAGTGAGAGAAAAATTAGGAACCCCCACAGAGAAAGTAGCTGGCAGAGTCTCGGTTTAAGTATCTTTTCGGGTTCATTTACCAGTTTTAAGGCAAATTTTCGGGCGAAAAATACCGAGAATGAAATGCATTGGGTAAAATGACTCTCATATATAAATAAAAATTTATATATTTACACTGATAAATAAATATCAGTATATGTCATATACCCTGCATCAACTGCATATCTTTGCAGCCGTTGCTCAAGAAAAAAGCATGACTAAGGCGGCGGAGCGGCTTCAGATGTCTCAGCCTGCTGTTTCTATTCAAGTCAAAAAATTGCAAGATCATTTCGGAATAGAACTCTTCGAGGTAATTGGGAAACAATTGTATTTGACCGAGGCAGGCAGGGAATTATACCAAGCGCAGATTTTGGTTCAGCAAAGCCTCGAAAATGCTGAAATGGGTTTATCACAATTGCGAGGTGCCATAAAAGGCTCTTTACGTATAGCCGCGGTATCCACAGCAAAGTATGTAATGCCCTACATCCTCGGAGCTTTTCAGAAAATGCATGCTAATATTTCTATTTCTTTAAAAGTGTCTAACCGTGCCGAAGTAATAAGCGCCCTTAGAGAGAACAGTTGTGACTTCGCTGTTTTCTCGCAACTTCCAACCGATTTAGCCCTTGATTATACCGACTTAATGGACAATCCATTGGTATTTGCTGCAGCGAAAGATCATCCAAAACTCGGAAAGCAACTCAAGGTGGCCCATTTAAAGGATGAAGCATTGGTGCTGCGAGAGCAAGGTTCTGGCACGCGCATGGTTATGGAAAAGCTTTTTGAAAAAGAAGATATGCGCATTGATCCCGTAATGGAGCTGAGTACCAATGAAGGAGTTAAGCATGCAATTATGGCCGGAATTGGTATATCGCTTGTTTCAGAATTTAGTTTGCGCTTGGAAAAAATTCACAATCAAATAGGTGTTCTTGATGTGGAAGGATTTCCAATGAGAAGTACATGGAAATTAGTTCACCTACATGGAAAAAGTCTGAGTCCTCTCGCTCAAACATTCAAAACATACATACAACAAACAGAGTTAACTACATCTACCTATGGAATCCCTACTGTCTAACTTTGCCTCTCCTGTAGTATTAGCCTTTGCCCTTGGTATTGCCGCTAAACTGTTAAAAAGTGATCTCGAAATTCCCAAGCCACTGTATCAGGGACTATCGATTTATTTATTATTGGCCATTGGTCTTAAAGGAGGGGTAGAACTGAGTAAAACTTCACTAGATGCTTTTATAGGCCCGGCTTCTATCACGCTTTTGCTTGGTGTATTAACCCCACTTATTGCTTACCTCATTCTTCGCTATTTGGGGCGAATGGATATGATTAACTCATCAGCCATAGCTGCTCATTACGGCTCGGTTTCGGCCGTTACCTTTATTGCTGCTATTAGCTATGTAGAGAGTTTGGGTTACAGCCCAGAAGGCTTTATGCCCACTTTGGTTGCGCTGCTAGAAGTCCCAGGGATTATTGTTGCTTTGCTCATTCCGCAGTTGTCCAATGGTGGGAATGGCTCGTTTAAAAAAGCATTGCATGAGGTAGTAACAGGTAGTTCGATCATTCTTTTACTAGGCGGATTAGTCATTGGTTTTGTAGCAGGACCGGTGAAGTTTGAATCGGTTGAGCCCTTTTTTGTGAGTGGTTTTCAGGGGGCCTTAGTTCTCTTTTTATTGGAATTAGGTATGGTTACTGCTCGCCGACTAAGTGATTTGAAAAAAGTGGGGGTATTCTTACTTGGTTTTGGAATCTTAGTGCCCATATTACATGGTGTGCTGGCTATTTGGTTGGGTCTTATGGTTGGTTTAAGCGTAGCTGGGGCAACCGTATTGGCAGCCATGGTGTCTAGTGGATCCTACATCGCTGCTCCGGCAGCGGTTAGAATAGCTCTTCCGAAAGCCAATCCAAGCTATTATCTTACGGCATCCTTAGGAATTACCTTTCCATTTAATATTACCATTGGAATTCCTATATACTATTTAATTGCAATATGGATGGGAGCATAAAATGGAGTTAAGAGAACTTACGCTGGTTACCATAATAACCGAGCGCCTACTACGTGATGAAATTATTGATCGCTTGAAAGAAACTGGGGTCTCAGGATACACCCTTTCTGATACGACAGGGGAGGGTTCAAGAGGAATTCGAGCCAGTGACTGGGAGGGTAAAAACGTGAAAATCGAAGTCATCGCAAATCATGATATGGCCACCAAAATTATCCAGCAAATCAGTGATGAATATTTTGAGAATTATGCTGTGGTCGCCTACACCCAAAAGGTGAATGTAGTACGAGGTGAGAAATACATGGCATAGGATCGTTTTAGGCCTTAAACAAATAGTAATGTATTGGCAAAAATAATCCGTATTTTTGACTGCGCTACTACAATAGCTGCATGAAGCCCAAGTTGAGATGATGCCGCAACCACATTCCTCTCTTTGCTGGCAACATCTTACTTTTAAATCAATTATTTATACATGTCTTCATTTTCAGAGTTGGGCCTTAAGCAAGAACTGCTTGAGGGCGTAGAACATCTAGGTTTTACG
>CALKOA010000055.1 GCA_938091655.1 uncultured Balneolaceae bacterium
CTCACCGAACTGCGCCGTGGACTGGGTCCATACTCCGAAAAAGGAAAGGCTTCAGGCGAGTTAGAATATCCAAAAGATTCATCGGCCTCGAGGGAATTATTCGCCGCCCAAGCGTCTATGCGCAAGGTATTACTCAAATGATAGTAGCCCTTGGCAAACACTTGACTCCCTTTGAGACCATTCGCTGGATAATCGCCTCCTGCCCTCCGGTCCCAAAACGACAGCTCCAGATGGCTCCGCTCTGAGAAATTATGCCCCACTCCAAATTCCAAATTACGGTAATTGAAACTGGATTCATCGTAATTGAGTGTGCTAATAGGCTTTATTAGATAGTAATCCCGTATTCGCCAATCGCTGCGCAAACGATGAGTAGTCTGTTCTTGAATAGACGACACCTTATATATAGGCACGTACTGCAGTTCTGGAAGACCTGTTATCGGGTTACCAAGGTCTATTCCTTCCAAGTAAACCGCCTGATCACCTGGCCCAAACCCCTGCACATAATGACCCGCTGGTCGACCCACTGTGCCCAATTCATACGCTATAACGTCCCTGCGCTGTGCCCAAAATGCATGCCCATCGGTATAATGCTCCCATCTCAACAAGCTGTCCGTGGTCACTTCCCTCGCTCCCCAACTACTTCGCCCAGCCCAACGCCAAGGGCGAACTCCAAGCACTTCCAGACTCTCCTGCATGGCAGCTAAGCCGGTTGTATCAGCCTGAATACTTCCCAAACTCGATAAATTAGGCTGTGCATGAACCCTATTGGCGCCCCCTACACACAGCAAAAACAGCCCTAATACAAGCAGTTGCACCCGCGCTATGGAAGCCCATTTATTCATGTATGCAGTAAATCCCCTCTAGTTGATGTATCCACGGCCCCCTTCTGAGCCTGATCCATTCGCTTTACAGATCCGGGATATACCTTTTGCAGATTGTAGGGCAGCTCATCCATGCCCAATAGACAGCGTCGCAAAATTTCAAAACTAGTAATCACTGATCTTAGTTTGTTGAGACTCCGAGAATGGCTGAATTCAGCTCGAACAGCAAAATGTTCCGCAGGAGTATAAAAACCAAGCCAAACGGTTCCAACAGGCTTTTCAGGACTTCCACCACCTGGACCGGCCACACCGGTAGAAGAGATACCACACTCTACACCCAACCGCTCTGCGACGCCCTTGGCCATCTGAAGCGCTACCTCTGCGCAAACAGCTCCTTTTTGCTCAAGTACGCTGGGGTCAACTCCTAGTTGGTTCATTTTTACTGAGTTATCGTAAGCAATAATACCTCCTTGAACATAGGCACTTGAACCAGGAGTTTCCGTCAACAAATGCCCCATCAATCCCCCTGTGCAACTTTCAGCGGTAGCCAAACGATACCCAAGGTGGGATAAAATCTGTCCTAGTGCACCATCTAATGTACCCTCCTTTTCATCGCTGTAAATCAAATCACCAAGCTGCTGTTGAATCTTCGAACGTAGCCCATCAACCCTAGATTCCGCCTCTTTGCGACTAAGTCCGCGACCCGTAAGTCGCAAACTCACCTGACCGGACGAAGGTAAAAAAGCCAAATCAGTGAATTCATTCAACGATGCTTCAATATCGTGCAACCAAAAATCAGCCAGATGACTCTCCCCAATGCCTGCCACCTTAAGATAACGGGTTTCTAACACATTCAAGGCTCCCCATTCCTGCAATCGTGGGGCAACCTGCGTAGATATAAGATGTTTCATTTCATGCGGGACCCCTGGCAATACAACGAGTAATGAGTTCTGTTCCTCAAATAACATTCCAGGTGCCGTTCCTGAAGAATTAAACAACAACTCTGCATTCTCTGGGAGTAATGCCTGCGCTTGATTGGATGGAGAATAGGGTAGGTTTCTACGCCGAAAAATATCCTTTATATGCTCCTCCACACTCGGTTCATGACGCATACCCACACCAAACATTTCCGCAATACTTTTCTTCGTCACATCATCCAAGGTCGGGCCTAGTCCCCCTGTGGAAATAACTAAATCGGCTTTATCTAACGCCTGTTGAATGGTGGATTTAATCTGTTCAGGAGCATCGGTGATAGTGTAAACCTGAGTAACCTGAACTCCTCTTTCATGCAGAAATTGCCCTAACCAACTCGCGTTAGTATTCACTGTATCTCCCATCAGGAGTTCATTTCCAATAGAAATAAGGTGTGCAATCATGTACAAATAAGTTGGGAAATTATTGTCTAAGTATGTAATTGCATATAATACGAAGTAAATGGCGGAGATGTACATCTACATCTCTACAAGAAAGCCAGAGTAACTTAAATTAGTCTACTGTCAGATGATTCCCTTGGTTCGCAAATAATCCCAATCATTCAGTTACTTGAATTAGTCTAGCAAATACCAAATCAATTATCGAAAATATTTAGTGACACCTTAACTAAAGCATTGTGTGCTATATCCCCTACATAAATATTTCCGTCAACTACTTCAATGTCGTGGAATCTATGTTTTTTTCCTTCTTTGCCATCTCTTTCAGAAATCCTATCTATGAACGTTAAATTAGTGTCTAATTTTATAATGCTAGACCCAATAGGTTGGTTTGTAATTTCATCAAAAGTATAATCAATGGCATATAAGTATCCTTCATGGTATGTCACACTATATAACTGCATTCCCTCTGGATTGGTCCAAGTAACAAGATGATCCCCATTTGCAGTAAATTTTTGAACTCGATTATTTTCTCTATCAGCTACATAGATTTCATCGTTGGAGTCTAGGGCAAGTCCATGGGGTGTATTAAATTCCCCGTTCCCAGATCCACATTTTCCAAACTCAAACTTAAATTCACCATTATCATTGAATACAACAATCCGACAATTGCCATATCCATCCGAAACTAGGATATCATTTTTCGAATTAACAGCAATATCTGTAGGCATATTGAATGTTGAAGATTCATTTCCAGCTTTATAAGCTTCCCCAAGCTCCATTAGTATTTCATTTGATGAATTTAGTTTGAAGACTTGATGCCTTGAGACATCCGTGGTCCAAAATGCTCCACTATCATCCTTATGTAAACCATGAGGTAAAGAATATAGACCCTCACCAAAAGACAAAATAACTTCACCATTCGTATTGTCTAAACCAATGATTGTTTGTGAAGTTATAGTTTTTGTAGGCAATGGGTAGGACCAAATAGTTTCACCTCTATGGAAAATTGTGATAATTGAATCTGAGGAAGCTAATCCAACTACATTTCCAAAACTTTTTGGAACATGTTCAAAAACAATAGATTTCTCAGTCTTAGGAGATGTG
Organism: uncultured Balneolaceae bacterium; assembly: GCA_938091655.1. Classification (GTDB taxonomy): domain Bacteria; phylum Bacteroidota; class Rhodothermia; order Balneolales; family Balneolaceae; genus UBA1275. Next base: position 3,299 of record CALKOA010000055.1, read on the forward strand.
CAATGAATTAGACTAATCAATCCAATTAGTACAACCTGTTTATGGAGTAAATACTGCATGAGGTTAATGTATTTTTTATTTAATGTATATTCACTCAAAAATACATCATTATGCGAATTTTACCATCCAAATCAATTAATAAAAAAGACGTGTATTCGTACCTAATCCAAGGTCTCATCATATTATTTAGCATACTTTTATCTTTATCTCTAGAGAACCTGAATGACCGAAATAGAGACATTGAAAAAAAGAATAGCTACCTAATTGATTTATCAAATACACTTAAAGAAGACGTCACTCAAATACAAAGTTTACGATCAATTCTGAATGAATCAGTTAAAACAATAAACCTCTTACAAAATGACATAGAATCTAACAATCAAACATTATCAGATGAACAAATTATATCATTAATAATCACAGTTGAAGTTGGCTTTTCTTTTTTTCCCCAAGATGGTGTATTCAATCAAATGATTTCTACTGGTTATTTTGAGCTCATAGAAAACGAACGTCTGAAAGAAAATTTACTAGAAATGTACAACCACCAAATGGCTCGTAATTATGCTACTAGCTTGGAAATAGATAATTTCAATATAGAATTTAGGAGGTCACCGTATGAAAAATTTAGAATCCGTTTTAACTATAATTTGACAGATGGTGAATTTTATGGTGCAAGAGAGCTAGTGAATTACACATTCAATAAAAGCTACTATTTATCTGACGAGTTTTATGGTCTTTTATCACAGGCTAAACTCTACTCAAATATGTATCAAAGGCAATTATTTGATATTGAAAAGAAATACTTAGATACATTAGAACTATTGAATACAACCATTAGTTAAGTATAGATACTAAAGATTATTCATGACTTTAGACACAGCTAGCTAGATACTCTAAAGTGGTTTAAAAAAATAGTATCTTCATCACTATGGAGCGTCTTCCGAACATATTAAGTACAATACGCATACTGTTAACCCCCGTTTTTTTGGTCCTTTTTTTCGAGCCAGAACTATGGATAAAGCTCATTGCACTTGGTGTGTACATTGTCGCGGCAATCACCGATTTTTTTGATGGCTATTACGCACGAAAATACAATATCGAGACCTCGATGGGTGCATTTTTAGATCCATTTGCAGACAAATTACTCACCCTTAGTGGCTTTGCAGTCCTCCCTTTCATAGCGGCCGATCAGTTTCCCTGGTGGGCGATCATCGCCATTGCTGTTCGTGATATTTCTATCACATTGCTTCGATTGTGGGCTCGCCGCAAGAATCTAGAAATGCAAACCAGTTCCTTAGCCAAGCTTAAAACCACGGTGCAGATGATATTCCTTTATTTAGGCCTGGTTCTTGGGGTATTCAAGGGCGCCCCCATCTTTTTGGGCGACTGGGTTGCACTAATTCTAAGCACCGATCTTATGTTTTGGTTACTAATTGTTGTGACAGGTATAACTGTATATAGCGGCCTTCATTATCTAAGCCAAAATCGTCACCTATTTCAACCTGTATAGCCATTATGCTCCCCTCTTTTCAACGATTCCTAGCCTCCGGACTAGGTTCTGGCTACAGCCCCATTGCTCCGGGTACTTCAGGAAGTATTGCGGCCTGTATACTTCTCTTTTTCGGGTTAATGCTATTCGAAATCCCTTTCTTAGTGGGTTTTGTAGTCTTTAGTGTGGCTGCTAATTTCTGGACAGCACCAGCAGCCGAAGCAGCCTGGGGGAAAGATCCAGGAGCCATGGTATTAGACGAATGGGCTGGCATGGGTATAAGTCTATGGGCTTGGCTTTGGACAATCGGTACAGAAGGGGGGGAACTTAGCATCGTCCATCTTCTAGTTGCCTTCGGCTTCTTTCGCCTATTTGATATTTGGAAGCCCTTAGGTGTGAATAGTATGCAGAAATTGAGCGGAGGATTTGGTATATTATTCGATGATATTTTAGCTGGATGGTATGCTGGAATAGGCTGGTTCATCGTTTTCCACATTTGGTAGACCAAATAACTCATCGTTTATACGCTAGCGCAGCTGTTTCCTCGTTTACACAATCTACTTAGCTAGAAAGCACCAATTTAGAGAACATGATTATAGACACCACATTTGCAAGAGAACTGGCCGCTGATTTATTAGAAATAAATGCTGTTATTTTACGCCCTAATGAACCTTTTACCTGGGCTTCAGGATGGCATTCCCCGATTTATTGCGACAATCGCCTCACTCTAAGACAGCCCCATATTCGCTCCAAAATTGCCACTAAATTTAGTGAGTTTATTACCAAAGAATTTCCCGACATAGATGTTGTAACAGGTACCGCTACGGCCGGCATTCCACATGCAGCTTGGGTTGCTGATATGGTCAACAAACCCATGGCCTATGTGCGTGCCAAGCCTAAAAGCTACGGAATGGGTAACCAAATTGAAGGTGGCGTCGCAAAAGGAGAAAAAACCGTAGTGATCGAAGATTTAGTCTCCACTGGAGGTTCTGCTATTTCGGTAATCAATGCCTTACAATTTGTAGGTGCCGATGTTCAAGCTATCATATCCATATTTAACTACGGTTTTGATAAATCGACCGAAAATTTCTCAAAGGTGAATGTTCCGGTGTTTAATCTCACTGATTATACCATCTTAGTAGATGTAGCCGTCGAAAAAGGCTTTGTTACTAGTGATGATCTAGAACACTTATCTAACTGGAGAAACAACCCCGATACTTGGCCTAATTAGTCAGCATTTTAAAGTCCAATGCTAGCTAAACACTAGCTAGCTATATTTAGTTGTTACTGACTAGTCTTTAAGCTCAACTTCTACTAGTACCGGAAGATGGTCGGACGGGTATCGGTTTTCGAGTTTATCAGTTAAAATAGCATGATAATGAATGGGCAGATCTTCACTGGCAAAGATATAATCAATGCGCCGTTGAGCTTCAATTTTAGTAAACCCCGTCCAGGTAGATGCTGGACCATGATGTGGCTGAATACTATGATCAAACCCATCATGCAAAGACCGGCCATCAGATAAAGGAGTGTCTGAAAGCAATACAAGTGGCGGCTGTTCCGAGGTTGCATTTAAATCCCCCATCACTATAACCGGTAACCTATTTGCTAATTTGGACACCTGTTCGTTTATCAATCGTGCACTTTCAAGACGAGCTTGCTCTCCTCTATGATCAAAATGGGTATTCAATACAAAGAGCTCTCGTCCATCGGAGCTTGTTACAAAATGGGCCCACGTGGCAATACGTGGAAGAGACGAATCCCATGACTTACTTCCGGGTTCGTCCGGAGATTCTGAAAGCCAAAAGGTTTGAGCTTCTTTCACTGCAACAACGGAGCTTCGGTAAAGAATAGCACTAAATTCGCCGCCGCCATCCTCGTTTCGCCCCACTCCCACCCAATCATAACCCGGTAGTAAGTCCATCAAATCCTGAATTTGATGCTCCATTGCTTCTTGTACACCTATGATATCCGCTTTATGAAAACGGATCACACTGGCTACTAACTCTTTTCTATTGGGCCATGCATGTACCCCATCGGCTGGGTTGTCAAAGCGTATATTGTAGGTCATCATCCGTAGACTAGTAGGCTCAGGATTATTCGCGCTAGCTTGGGTCAACGGGCCAATAACTAGACTAAAAAACAACACAAAAAAACCGACCATGCTAGCATTTGTAAGGCGTTGAAGAGAACTTTTGATTGAAAAACATATCATGATAGGTATGATTTGGATGAAAATTTATAATGAGAGTCTAGTTCCTGCCAAGATAAATTGGATTGGTAACCACGCTAATTTCTTGGGTCGATGCATCGCGCAAATTAAGGCGAATCCATCCTGCATCCAAGTCAGGCAATTAACAAGACCATTGTAAAGCACCCGCATCACTGCTTTGCCTATCCGCCTTACAATCTAGGTCTAATGTTTGGCTGTTGTGAATAATTTCTACGGTTTCATAACCAATAAAAGAAAAAATGAGTCCACACAAAAACGGCCATTAATACTAATTTTTTCGCCAGAAATGGTTGGTTCATTTTATGCTCCTAGATGATTGTTGAATGACGTAGTTAAATTTTAGTAATTACTGTCAATTATGAGCCAAACAATACCAACCCACTGTTATGGGTGTATTTCCTATGGAATACCAAATTGTGACTAGACAGAAGAATCGTTAACGATTTATTAACGCAAGAAGGCTTCTTGAGAAATAGTGAGATTAACCAAAGTGTGGCGGCTTAGCGGTATATTTCATTAAGGTACTATTCGGAACATTTTACTATATTTCTGTTCATAAAAGATCGATCCTAGACACAAAAAGTCCATGCAAGAAAACAGCGTAAATCCAGTTCAAAAAAAGTTCTATATAGAGACGTATGGCTGCCAGATGAATTTTGCAGACTCGGAAATTGTCAATGCTATTCTATTAGAAAAGGGAATGGATCCTGTAAATAATGCTGAACTTGCTGATATTATTTTAGTGAACACCTGTTCCATACGTGAAAACGCTGAGACAAAAGTATGGAACCGTTTAAAAGAATTTAGAGGACTTAAAGCGCAAAATAAATCGCTGACGGTCGGAGTATTAGGGTGTATGGCCGAACGAATTAAGGACCAGATTATCGAAGAAGAACAATTGGTAGATATTGTAGTTGGTCCCGATGCTTACAGAGATATACCCCGGCTTATCGAGGAAGTGGAAGACGGTCGAAAAGCGGTAAACGTTTTACTTTCACTTGAAGAGACCTATGCCGATATAGCGCCTATACGTACCACTGGGAATGGCGTAAGTGCTTTTGTTTCTATCATGCGTGGTTGCGATAATATGTGCTCATTTTGCGTCGTACCCTTTACTCGGGGCCGAGAACGAAGTCGGCCTTTAGAGAGTATACTGAACGAAATTCGACAACTCTCTGATCAAGGCTATAAAGAAGTAACGTTATTGGGTCAAAATGTAAACTCCTACAAAGACGGAAGTCATAGCTTTAGTACCCTTATGGATAAAGCCAGTCTAGTAGATCCTGAAATGAGGTTCCGATTCTCATCACCCCATCCAAAAGATTTCCCAGACGAGCTACTTCATCTTATAGCAGAAAGGCCGAACCTATGCAATTATATTCATATTCCAGCACAAGCAGGAAGCGACAGTATGTTAGAACGCATGCGCCGACCCTATACTCGTGATCAATATCTTCAGCTCATCGAAAAAATGAAGGGAATTATTCCAGGGCTCTCACTGTCTACCGATATTATTGCCGGTTTTTGTGGAGAAACCGAAGAAGAACATCAGCAGACCTTATCACTTATGCGAGAAGTTGAGTACGATCTAGCCTACATGTTTGCGTACTCAGAGCGCGAGCGGACCCTTGCGTACAGAAAGTTTGAGGACGATGTCCCAGAAGAAGTGAAAAAACGTCGCTTATCCGAAATTATAAGTCAACAAATGTCCATACAACATAGACGCAACAACGATGAAATTGGGCAGCGGCATGTGGTGTTGGTTGAGGGTACATCGAAACGATCCGAGCAGCAATTGAGTGGTCGCACCGATACAAACAAAATTGCTGTCTTTGATCGTAAAGAATTTGAAAAAGGTGATTATGTAGAAGTAGAAATAACCGGAGCTACTTCTGCCACACTCATTGCGAAACCCATAGCCAAGACCAGTCTCGGAGCGTATTATTCGGCCGTCTTGGAAGCCTAAACGGTATTATGCGTGCCAACCTGCGTTTCAACAATTTCTTTCAGCTGACCAAATTACGGCCACCCTCCTTCAGTAAGGATGTTTCTTTTCGAATGGTCTTTTTATTTGTCACCATCTTGCTAATCGGCTTTCAAAGCACCAGCAGTAGGGCTCAGGAACTAGGACTTTGGGTACCCTCCTATGAAGTGGGTAAGGTCCAATGGACTCCTAACAATCCTGACTCTAATCTTTCCATGTTACACGAATTAGGCATTGAAACGCTTATTTTTCCGCTTGAAATACTATCAGAAGGTAATACACTTTCTACCCTTGCACATCAATGGAACGGAAATCTAGTGATCGATTATGGGGTTCAGTTTATAGATGCCTACAACCTTGAAAGGCAGCAAGATTCGTTGCTCAACCACTACGCCTCTGGCATGATGCTGGCAAGGCAACAGCCCTCTATAACTGGCCACCTTATGCATCGCTTTAGTCCTTTTCAGGATAGTCTATTTGGTCAACGTTGGGCGCGAATAATTCAAATCCTAAACCAATTCAACCCGAGTGAATTATTTTACCTAGTGCCCGATTTTCGAGATAGTACCGCTCCAAGTTTTACTGCTGATAGTACTCGAACCCAATGGATTTCAATGACCTATATTTTTGAATCGCCATTTAAGTGGGATGACCTAGTACGATTAGAAAACGCATTCCAATCTAATTCATCAGCACAAGTTATTTGGTTTACTCCAACTTGGTTGGATGAGGCTTTCAAAGTGCATCCAAGCTTGGAAGAAAGTTTAGAGTTTTGGAATGACACAGGAGATTTTATGTTGGCAGAGCCAGCTGAAAAATTGGACCAGGTGAGTACACATTGGAGTAAGCCCTTCATGGTGGTACTTATTTTACTCTTTTTAGGGTTATATCACCAATCTCAAGTCTATAGGCAAACGCCCATCCGGTATTTCACAAATTATAGTTTTCTGATCGACGATATGCTCCGTTACTCTGAACGATACGCCCCTATTGGCTTTCTATTATTTGTGATACGTGCAGGTATTGTAAGTCTGAGCTGTGTGATTTGGGGTATGAGTAATGGGACTGCCTTAGATTGGGCCTACGTGGGGCATCTCCTAGTGGGCCAAACAAAACTTGCCCCGAACACCTTTTTACTATGGGGGCTATTAAGTTTTATTCTACTCGTAACACAACTCGTAGAATTGCTAATACTTCGAATTCCCAAAAGCGGCTTTCGAACGATGCAACAAATCTTCGTTACATATAGTTGGAATATTCACCTTAACCTGATCTTGTTGCTATTTATTTTTATTGCCTTTGTAAACCAATTTTCAATAGTCCAAGGGATGATCATTCTTTATTTGGTCATACTAACGTGGTGGATTGGCTTTGTTCTTTCAGCGATTCAGGGTACTAAAGAAGTTTATAGAGGTGGGAAACGGTATCTATTTTGGTCGCTCGGTATGTATACACTACTTGTTAGTCTTAGCGTGTATACGATAAGCCAGTCCGAATATGCTCAGGGAATAATGAGTATCTTTTTAGCTCTTTAAACGGCCAGTGAAAGCTTCCCCAAAGAAACTTCTCGAGCGTTTACATGAAAGGTTTTACCCATAATCATCGCATCGGCTAAAAAAGCGATGAGCGCCGCTTCTTTTGCATCTGGAGGAAGCCCGAGTTCCTCAAAATATCGCTGTGGATGTGTAGGAAAGTAGGCTCTTAAACCTTCCATAATCACCTTATTATATAGCCCGCCTCCACTCACATACCATTCAAAAGGACTATCATTACTTATTTTTTTCATAGCCAACACCACACTATCTATGGTAAACTGGGTGAGGGTTGCCACTAAATCTTTGGGTTGAAGATGCACTCCCAAACTATCCATTTGATGATGTATATAGCCTAAATTGAATATCTCTTGTCCTGTGGTTTTCGGGAAATTTTCTTTAAAGAAATCGTCTTGCAATAAGGCTTTGACAAACTCTTTGTTCACCATACCTTGCCTAGCAACTGCCCCATCTTCATCGTATTCTTTACCAAAATAAAGAGCCATAGCTTCATTTATAAGGGTATTAGCAGGTCCTGTATCGCTGCTAACCACCTCTAATCCGGAGTTGATTGATGGCAACCAACTCAGATTAGCAATACCCCCTAGGTTCAACAGTATTCGAGATATTTTAGCATCTCGAAACAGCGCCTCGTCCATCAAAGAAACCAAAGGAGCTCCTTCCCCTCCCACTGCCGTGTGTTTTTGCCGGAAATCAGAAATTACAGGTAATCCTATAGCAACGGCTAACTGATCCCCATCGACTATTTGCAGGGTTGCTGTTCGTTCTTTGGTGGGAAAATGATAAACGGTTTGTCCGTGAGAACCAATGAAATCAACGTCTTTATTGCTAAGATTCCATTTTTTTAGTGCCATCTTGATAAAGGCCGCATAGCTATGAGCTAGCTTGGTATGTAAAATACACAAAGTACCTAAAGGGATTTGTTCCTTGGACTGAACCGATACCAATAGGGAACGTATTTTTTCATCATAGGGTACCGTAAGGTATTCTTTCACTTCTAATCCCTGTTCGGAACAATGACAATAGGCAATATCTAGGCCATCTAATGAGGTGCCTGACATGAGACCAATAACCCGACGAACAGGTTCATAGGAGAGTTCATAAATTTGTTTAAAGTGCTTGTTCATGGAGCCTTTGTGAAGTATTTTAATAAAAATAATCATTACGCCATGCAAACCAAAGAAGAACACGAGTACCAATCTTTTGAGCAGGATGTTGATCTGCTTGTAGCAGCGCTTAAAGATAGTTTTGAGTCCAGCGATGCCAATTACCGCATTGACGATCTCAACAACTCTTTATATGTCTATTTAGAGGGGTTAACCGAGTACACAGAGGAGGAAATCGAGGAATTCGCGGCACCCCTGTTGGAAGAATTAGACCTAGATTTCGAGCATATTTTTTTACTTCCTTTACCTGCTTAGTGTCTCTATAAACGTGCTTTGTCCACCAATAAAATGCATGGCGGTCTTGTGTACGACAGCACGGGCACGCACACATGATCCCGAGTAGTAATACATGAACCCGGGGAGATTTGTAGGATACCGAAAGCCTTACCTAAGTGCCTGCTCTAGTTCAGTGGATGCGTCAGTGGATTGATCTCGATATTTGACAATGATGGGACACTGCATGCTAAGCCCTTGTGAGTTAGCCCAATCTCCTTTCATGGGACGGGAGCCCGGTATTACAACCGCTCCTTCAGGAATGGCCGCACCCCTTGGTCGTATTTCCTCTTTAACCGCATCGTACACGGGAATGGATTTTGAGAGAATCACACCTGGGGCAATAATGGCTCTTTTCTGAACCAGAATCCCTTCAACTATACATACTCCTGCGCCAATAAAACATTCATCCTCTATGATGACTGGGTTCATACCAATGGGTTCTAAGACTCCCCCAAGTTGTACTGCCGCCGATAAATGAACGCCTTTTCCTACCTGTGCACATGAACCTACCAAGGCGTGGGAATCGACCATGGAACCCTCACCTACATAGGCTCCTACGTTAATGTATGCCGGGGGCATGATGATTACGGAGGGTGCTACATAGGCTCCTCGACGTACCGAAGAACCGCCAGGAACGAGTCGAACCTGATCTTCTGGGCTAAAGTATCGCGGGGGTAAATTGTGCTTGTCTACGAAGCCCTCGTAAATCCCTTCATAAGAGGTGTTCACTCCCTCTTTAAAAGATTGCAGTATGGCCTGCTTAACTTCAGTATTCACCACCCATCCATCCTTACTGGGTAATGCTGCCCGCATACTTCCAGTTTCTAGTGCATCTAAAATTTCTTCGTAATTCATGATTCTTAGCTTATATGATTATGACTCCCAATCTTGAAGTACCTTATCGGCCTCAATGAGGGTTTGTAGAGTTTCTGGTTGTAAATCGTTAATGTCTAAGGGTAGGCGAACGTGTGCTGATGGGATCTGACCTTTATGCTGCATAATGGCTTTTGCGGGTATTGGGCTGGGCGCATGAAACAACGTGTCCACGATTGGAACCCACTCTTTTAGTATTTTCGATGAGTCTAGGGTGCAAAGTTTCCAGTACAGATGCGTTTTTTCTGGCCATACGTTTGAGGCAACAGACACGTGACCAATCGCTCCTTCGGCTACAAATTCTTTAATCAAATTATCGTCTCCACAGTACAAAGGACTTTTTGGTGCTGCGGCCTTGAAAGCTCGAACATGATCCAAATTTCCACTAGCTTCCTTTAGTCCTAGATAATGTGGAAAGGTAGCAAATATATGGGCCGGTACCTCTGGGTCCATGTGAATACCTGTCCTAGATGGTACATTATACAACATGCAAGGGGTTTTGGTGGCTTTCATAAGATGAGAAAACCAGGCGAGTTGTCCTTCCTTTTTGGGTTTTGCATAAATAGGAGCAACCAACAAGAAAGCATCCACTCCTTCTGCATCACAGTAGTGCATGAAATGGAGCTGCTCTTCTAGTAAAAAGCCGCCCAAACCCGCCATAATAGGTACATCTAAATCAAATCGGGTACAAAAACTAATCACCGCCTTTTTTTGCTCTAGTGGGATATTTAAACCCTCGCCTGTACTCCCTAAAAGCAGCAATCCGTTTCCGGCTATTGACTGAGTCATTACCAGCTGCTCAAGTGTTTCAAAATCAATGCGCCCGTCCTCGAAAAACGGTGTTATTAGTGCCGTCCAGATGGGAAATTTTTGCAATTCATTCACACTAAATGCCATGTTCATTCACCTTATCAAATAAATATTCAAATGTAAGTAATCCATTTTCACCGAAATCGCTCAGTTGCTCCGCTGCCCAAATAGCTCCAGACGCAAAGATAGAACGATCCTTGGCTTGATGCCGCACATTCATTTGCTCTCCAGCGGTTTCGATGTGTAGCTCATGTATTCCACGTACATCACCCACTCGCTCGGAGTAGATGGGATATTCTTTACCTAGCCATTGCTGCCATTTTAAAGCGGTTCCACTGGGTGCGTCTATCTTTCCGGTATGATGGATATCCTTAATATGAACGCTTGCCTGATCTAAGTGCGCCAAGTCCGCAGACATCGACTGTAGCGCTCGTCGGATTACCTGCATTCCTATACTAAAGTTTTGCCCATGCACCCACTTAAGCCCACGTTTCTTGAGTTGCTCATCCATATTGGATGGCCATTCGAAGCCTGTACTCCCCCAAACCACTGGCATAGCTATTTCCATTAGGGTAGGAATAAGAGATTGAACGGCTGGACCTGGCACAAAAGCTATAATTGCGTCAACCAAAGGGAAATTTTCGGGCTCAATGGGCTTGGATCGTCCAAATACAGCCACACAGCGATTGCCTAACGCCTGGACCACGTAACTGCCTGTTTTTCCGTTTCCAATGACCGCAAAAGTTTCCATTCTATCCTATAAAACTTTGATGTAAAGTTTGAACGACTGTTTCTGCATCGGATTCTTGCACCAAAAAACACACATTGTTAGCCGATGCCCCATGACAAACCAGTCGAATATTGTAGTCCTTCAAGGTACTAAAAAGTTGTCCACTTATCCCTGCTGTTTGATTCATAGCATTCCCAATGACCGCCACAAGAGCTAAATTGTATTCAACTTCCACATCACAAAAGTCATTTAATGCGCGCAGTACGGCCTCGGAAAGTTCGACCTTGTTGGAAGCTTTATGTGCGGTATCTAAGGTTAGTAAAACACTCACCTCAGAAGTGGTTACCAAATCAACCGAAATTCTATGCTCGGAGAGTATGGAAAAAACTTTAGCCAAAAAGCCAGGTTGGCGCAACATATCAAGGCTGTGTAAGGTCATGAGAGTTTGCTCTTTGCGAACCGACAATGCTCGTACCACGGGTCGGTTTACTGGTCCTGTGACAATATTTGTCCCAGGTAATTCAGGCTCCATACTCGAAGCCACTCTAACTGGAATGTTAGCTCTTCTCACCGGCTTCATGGTTGCTGGATGCAACACTTTACCCCCAAATATGGACAGCTCTGCGGCTTCATCGAAACTGATTTCATCGATGGCATGTGCGGTGGACACTACCCTAGGATCCGTGGTATAAACACCGGCCACATCGGTCCAAATTTCTAAACATTCAGCCCCTAAGGCCTCCGCAAACAACGCCGCTGAATAATCACTTCCACCTCGTCCTAGAGTGGTTGTTCGGCCCTGGGTATCAGCCCCTATAAACCCTTGAGTCAAGAGCACCTTACCAGGCTTTTGATTGGTTCCAAAACCTTCACTTGAGGTTAAAAAATGCCGCAATTTTGCATAGGTTGCTTCTATGTCAACCGCTGCAGATCCAAACCGTGAGTCCGTGCATATGAAATCGCCTGCCCACTCTAGCTGAACATCCAAGTTTTTTTCGCGAAGTACCCATGCGAAGAGCTGAGTAGATAAATTTTCTCCGAAGGCCAACAAGGTATCAATCCATTCGGTTTCGCTTTCATTGTTACTACTCTGCTGTTTGCTAAGATGTGCTAAAAGATTACACATACATTCTTCAACCGCTTTGGTTGCCTCTTTTTTGAAACTACATTGAGAAGCAATATCCAAATGCCGTCGTGAAATCTGCTCAAGTAAACCATTCCCTTCAGCCACGTTTAATGGAAGACTGCACATACGTAGCAATTCGTTTGTCGTTCCAGATGTGGCACTAATGACCACCCAATTACGCTGGGGATTATCCGCTATAATATTCGCACTTCGCGACATGGCTTCGTAGGACCCAACACTGGTTCCTCCGAATTTTGAAACGATCATAATATGTAAATGAATGATTGAGCGGTTACAAAATACGGATCTTCATGTTAATAGACATCCTTTATTTATATATTCCACTCGCGATGAGTACTCAAACCAGTCAACATCTGAGCATGCACATCGCAAAACCAGATCTTAACCTTTGTAGAATATGCCATTAATCACCAACGACGCCATTGCTTTTGGATTATTAATGATCACTTTGGGGGGTATTTTTGCCACAGCCAACAGCTCACATCCGTTTTGGAAAAAATTCTACACCTTTGTGCCCTCCTTATTGTTGTGTTACTTTATCCCTTCGATATACTCAACCCTTGGATGGATTGACCCCAGTAGTTCTCAGCTCTATTACGTGGCTTCACGTTATTTACTACCTGCTTCTCTTGTGCTCTTAACCCTAAGCATCGATCTTAAAGCGGTTCTAGGGCTAGGTTGGAAGGCTATTGCCATGTTTTTAACGGGTACCATGGGTATCGTAATTGGCGGACCCTTAGCCATGCTTATTGTAGGTGCCTTGGATCCGAGCATACTTGAGGCTAGTAGTCCGGATAACGAAATTTGGAGAGGCTTAGCCACGGTAGCTGGAAGTTGGATTGGTGGAGGTGCCAACCAAACCGCTATGCTAGAAGTGTATCAACCCAGCTCAAGTTTATTTTCTGCAATGGTAACGGTTGACATCATCATGGCCAATTTATGGCTGGCCTTTTTGCTTTATGGAGCAAGTATGGCAACCAAAGTAGATCAATGGCTAGGATCCGATACCAGCGCTATCACCCATTTGCGTGAACAAGTGCAAGACTATCAGGACAAAATTAAACGAATTCCAAGTTTGTCAGATCTCATGAGTATACTCGCAGTTGCGTTTGGGATAACAGCTATTGGGCACGTCATTGGTGATAACTTAGCCCCTTGGATCACTGAGAATGCACCAAAACTACGCGAATTTAGTTTAGACTCTGCCTTTTTCTGGATTGTAGTCACCGCAACCACCGGTGGGTTATTAGTATCTTTCACCAAATTACGCACCCTAGAAGGTGCTGGGGCATCCAAAGTTGGAAGTTTATTCCTCTATATTTTGGTTATGACTATTGGCCTGAAAATGGATTTAATGGCCTTCTTTGATGCGCCAGGATTTTTTCTAATTGGGTTAATTTGGATTTTAATACACGTGGCACTACTTCTTACCGTTGCGAAACTCATAAAAGCGCCCCTGTTTTTTGTAGCCGTTGGGAGTCAGGCAAATGTAGGCGGGGCTGCTTCCGCGCCTATAGTTGCCTCTGCCTTTCATCCAGCACTTGCACCCGTTGGAGTGCTACTAGCCGTCCTTGGCTATGCTCTAGGTACCTATGGAGCGTATGCAACTGCCGAAATTATGCGATTATTTTATTAACTTTACTCTTCAATCTAACTAGAGTATAGATGATAGGTTGAGTTCGACGTAAATCATTCATCATCCAGAATATCCTTGAAACGAGCGTTCCTTTTTTTCTCCAGTTTTGTAGCGGTAGCTGTCGTTATTTATGCGATGGCCATAATCCCAAATTTCACCGCCTTTAAGACTCTTTTTCAGAATGCTGAAGGCATGTCCGAAGGGAGTGAGTACGTGGCTAACACTTACTCACTGGTCGATTTAACCCGCTTCATAGGCAACAAACCTGAACATGTGAGTTTGGTTTCTATTTCTATTGACCGGCCCGACTCCAGTCTTTATTACCAGGAAAACCGTCCCCGAACCATGGGTTCCCTAGGCAATCTCATCTTATTGTACGCCTATGCACAGGCGGTTGAGTCTTCTCAACTAGACCCCAACGAAGAATTAAGCCTAGAAGAAATATCTAAATTTCGACTACCACTAATAAGCCAAAATGCACACGATGGGGCTATTGAACGATTAGTTACCGAAGAAAGTCCGTCGTTTACCTTAGAAGATGCCGTGCATGCCATGGTGGAGTTTAATGACTTGGTGTTGGCCGATTTCCTATGGTCAAAGCTTGGAGTTACCGCCCTAGAAAAAGGATTGAAGGAACTCAGAGACTCCCTAGACCTCAAGGTTACCGAATTACCACTTCCCAACGCCGCCTTGTACATGGCCATTGCAGAGACTGTTTCCTATGTACCGGTATTTAGCCCAAAACAAGATTCTCTGCGCATAGACTCTACTCAGCGATCCTTATTTCACTCGAAAGCACTAGAAAATTTTCGCCAAATTACAGCCGATCCTGAGTGGTTTGCATCTGTTCAAGCTGCATTTAAAGCGAATCGAATTAACCAAAATTTTATGCAAGAACGAGATGCTCTTGCTCTTTTTCCACAGACTACGGCGACCGAATTAGCTCAAATAATGCATTACCTCTTGCTCGCTGATCGGCTCGACACAGAACTTCAAGCTCATATTTTACATGCCTTGGGTTGGCCCAATGGGTCAACTACGGTGGCCAGAAGTTTTGAGTCCTATTATGCACACTACGACAGCCGGATGGGCCTGTTAAGCGGGGTTGATTATGGCACATCCATATACACAGGAGAACGTCGTATTCAAGTGGTTCTTTTCGATGAATTACCGGTGGCGTTTTGGCACCATATGTCGGCTAACCATATGCAAGAAGATTTTCAACAGCGGTTGATCTGGGATCCCGCCCTTTTTCAAACTACAAAACTCGCCTTATGATCCGCCGCTTACTCTACTTTTTTTGGATTTTACCTTTCTACATGGGCTTTATCACCCTACAACAAGTCACCGTGCACCTTGGAACCGTTCAAACCTATGAACAAGGGGTTAGTATAGCGGCTGATGTAACCGATTTCGACATTAAACAAATCGCTGCCCAAAGTAACGGATATGTGGTTATCCAATTCCCCCTACCCGATGGCACCCAAGCGGAACGTAAACTCTCCCTATCTATTCAAATGGCTCAGCGAGTTATTGATACTCAGGTCATCCCTATCCGGTACCTAGAAGAAAGTTGGCAACCCATTGTGATGATTCCAACCTATGAACTTCAGAGGAGCACTTCCTTCTTAAATGCTATTATTGCCCTCATAGGATTCATTATCACTTTTACTGCTGCTATTTTTGCCACCAAGTATGTTCGTACATCGACCCGAAATGATACGGATATTCAAATTGAACGAGTGTAATTTCGCACCAAAAATTATGCGTCTAACTATTTCGCATCTAACCATTGCGAATCAAAGATCTACCCCACCCTATGACAACTCCTGGAACGCTTTATCTCTTACCCAATACCTTGGGTAAAACAAACGGAAATGCTACGCATCCAGAAGAAGTACTGCAAATTATTCGCCATTTAGATGTGCTTATCGTCGAAAATATTCAAAATGCTACACGTTTTTTACAGTGGGTGGGTGACACGGTCCCTGAGTTTAAGATTGAGTTTTATCCGCTGACCAAAAAAACATCTGATATTGATCTTCTTGAATACATTAAACCCTTAAAAAAAGGTAAGAATGCCGGGGTCTTATCCGAAGCAGGACTTCCAGCGATCGCCGATCCTGGGGCTCGCCTTGTAGAGTTAGCTCACAAATATCATATCCCGGTACGACCCTTAGTAGGCCCTTCCTCCATCTTTCTGGCTCTAATGGGCTCAGGGTTTAACGGTCAGCAATTTCAATTTCATGGATATTTACCCATGGACGATAAGGCCTGTAGTCAAAAAATTCAGGAACTCGAAGGGCAGTCTAAACGGCACGATATCTCTCAAATTTTTATGGAAACACCCTATCGAAATACGTCCATGATCACGCGTATTCTTTCGCAATGTAAAGATGATACCCGCCTTTGTGTGGCATGTGATCTAAGTTTAGATAGCGAGGAAATCATCTCCAAACCAGTTGATGAGTGGAAAAAAATGCAGAAACATCCCGATTATGACCACTCAAAATGGAATAAACGCCCAGTGATTTATCTACTGTACGCTCGTTAGTTGATCAATTAGCTCAAAAGAGTTACTCCTAAATGGCCTTAGCTCACTGGAAGTAGCTAAGTTTGGTTTTCTGGAAACACCTAAAAATAGTATCTTATACATCATCTTATAGTGCTATTTGCTCAAATACACATGGACCCAAAGCGGCCTTTACCTTTTTTTTCTGAACCAACTCTATCCACCTTCTCTGCGCGCAAGAGTTTTTTGTGGCGGTTTACTCTACCCCTTGTTGTAAGCGTGATTTTATTGTTTAGCAATTTTGACGCTCAAGCGGTCCATCCATCTTTTAATCGAACTATGGGGGGATTTGGTGAAGAACCACTAGTTTTTGAACGTACCGAGGATGAATTTTCTACCTCTGTCGAGGATACGCTGCACATGGACCGAATATCATTCGCACCAAGAGGCGATGGATTAGGCTATGTAATCCGCTTTCATCAATCGACCCGTTTGGATTCATTCTCGTTGATTCAACCAGCTTCCGATTTAATCCAACTTGAGTTATTTCACTCCAATATCGACACCCTCGACATACAATTCCCTACCTATAACGAAGATGTTCAAGAGGTTCGACTTTACCAGCTCGAGAATAGCTACGGGGTGGATATTTACCTAGGTCAACAACTCAAAGTCATTAGTAATGCTTATCCAGATATGCAAAGTCAAGACTTATTGGTGGCATTGACCTATTCAACCCCTAGAGAGGTAGAGGTTTATACACAGCAATTTCTTGCTCGAAATTGGTACCTAAGTATTAATCCAGATAATGCGCTTGATATACTTGCTCCGGCAGCCCCTAGCCCTGCGAATCTGGATTTAGAATATGAGCAAGTTAAAGGTAAACTCCGGTTTGATACGGTAATCATTGACCCTGGACATGGAGGACATGACCCTGGAAATGTAGGCTATCGTAATGCCAGAGAAAAAGACGTGGTTCTCTCCATATCAAAAAAGTTAGGGAGCTATATCGAGGAATACCTACCCGATGTGAAGGTTATTTACACCCGCGAAACCGATCGCTATGTTGATCTTGAGGAGCGAGGCTCCATTGCCAACCGCGCAGAGGGGGATCTCTTTGTATCTATTCATGCCGATGGTTGGACTTCTTCCTCAGTCTACGGAAGCTCTGTTTTTTTCCTTGGATTACACCGAAGCGATGCTGCGTTTGAAGTGATGAAACGAGAAAACTCGGTATTCACCAACCATAGTGATGAACTATTTAATCTAACCGAAGAAGATCTTCTTATTTACGAACTCGCCCATTCTGGCTACATCGCTACGAGCGAACGAATCGCGTATATGATCGAAGATCAATTTAGAACGCGGGCTAATCGTAAATCAAGAGGGGTAAAACAGGCCGGTTTTGTGGTACTATATCAAGCCTCCATGCCCGCAGTCCTCATTGAGACAGGCTTTTTAAGCAACCCCGCCGAACAACGATTTTTAACTAGTGATTATGGCCAGTCAATTATTGCCTCTGCCATTTTCAGAGCCATCCGAGATTACAAACTAGAGTATGAAAAAACACAAAACTAATGCCTTGGTAATCGGGGTAGCCGGAGGAAGTGGATCAGGTAAAACCACGGTCGTGAATCTAATTTGTGATCATTTTGGCCAGCAAAACATACTTCGAATCGAACATGATTTCTACTACCGAGATTTAAAACACATGCCTTTTGAGGATAGGCTTCAGCAAAACTTCGATCACCCTGCCTCTCTTGAGACGGACTTGCTAATCCAGCACCTCCGAGCCCTTCTTGAGGGTTACCCTGTACAAATTCCTCAATATAATTTCGCTGAACACATTCGTAGCGAAGTCCACCTAGAAGTTCAGCCCACCCCCGTCATATTAATCGATGGAATTCTCATTTTTAGTGAACCAGAACTACGAGAGCTGATGGGCGTTAAAATTTTTGTTGACACCGATGACGATGTACGTCTGCTACGGCGTATTCAACGGGACATTAGCGAGCGTAAAAGAGACTTAGAAAGCGTATTACTCCAGTATGAAACCTTTGTACGACCTATGCACTTAAAATTTGTGGAACCCAGCAAGCGATATGCCGATGTAATCATACCTCATGGTGGAAAAAACCAGGTCGCCCAAGAGATGCTTATTTCAATGATCCACAGGCAACTTGACAGCAGTTCGCTTAGCTAATTGATGAAAGAGGTCCATTAGGCTGGTTATTTTTAACTGATTTTTTTAGCGGGTTGAGGTAAGAGGTCCATTTAGTTGGTTTTCTTTAAAAACAGCTCCTCCGGCTTAGATGCCGAAGTCCTTCAAGCACCAAATGAGGGCGCACCATCACCCTCATCCCTTCCATAGAGTGGTCTTTCTGCGTTCCCACATTGAATCCCCCAGCGGCGTCCTGTACCTGCCAATCTTCCCGCCTTTGATTAACTACCTGATCAGAGAACCAAATGGCATCTCCACCCGTAAGAATAACATCTTGAGTGTTTGCTGCCCGAGCGACTTCCAAAATCATTCCTTCAATTCCTGCTACCCAAAAAGCATATTGCCCCCACCACAGGGCATTCTTGGTACTTTTCGGAGGAAATTCGGAGGTTTTTTGAGCAGATGGAATAGGTAAATGAGGAGTTATTTGCTGCATACCAACTTGTACCGCCTTTAAGCCGGGAGCGATAACACCTCCATCAAACTGAGTCTGTGTCAAAGAATCCACCGTAACCGCGCTACCTAAATCCACCACAACCACCGGTCCCGGACAAACTGCATGCGCTCCATATGCGGCCAATAACCGGTCCAAACCCAAACTATTCACAGGGCTATAATTAATGCTAAGATCTAACCCTTCTATGAAAGCGTGATCAAGCCAAACCACCTCAAAATCATACTGCTCTCCCAAAATTCTAAATAGCTCGTTCAGGCGTTCTTTGGACGGGGCATTTACTAAAGTTGCCACTATATATTTAGTACCTTCGCTAAAAAATTGCTGGAAAATTCCGCTCAACGCTTCCTCCCCCTCTTCCCATGAGACTGTCTGGACAACGAATTCAGAGGCTTTTCCCGACCATCTACCTAGTTTTAAAAAGCTACTTCCTCCATCCATATACAAGGTAGGCTCAAGCCCTTCTGACTGGAATGCCATTTGGGAAGTATCTTTTAAAGAAGCATCTGGCACGGAAGTTTCGGCCAAAAGCTGCTGAATATGTTCAAGGGTTCGGAATGTTACCATTGGCTAAATAGTTGAGTCGTAACCATAGCAGAGTTATCTTGATTTTAACGACAATATACTAAACCCCAACACAATGAACGTAGCAGATTCGATCGCCATCGTCACCGGCAGTAGCAGCGGAATTGGACAATCCTTTACCGAACAACTACTGCAAAAAGGCGCCACCGTATATGGCTTATCCCGATCGCTTGAACGGATGGAAGCACACAAAAAGCAACTGGGTAAGGTGGGAGCACGCTATATTCCTGTACTTATGGATATTTCCGATCATGATGCGATTGAACACTGGGTAAAACATACTTTCACTGATTCAAACCACTACCCTGACATACTCATAAACAATGCTGGACTTGGCTATTTTGATAATATTGAGGATTTAGCTCTTGAGAAGTTTGAACAAATGATGCAGGTAAATGTTTCCGGAGTATTCTACCTTACCCGTCACATTACCCCGTTAATGAAAGCCAATCCCAATACCTGCCACATCATAAACATCGCATCGGTCGCCGCACTCATGGGCAATCCTAAAATTTCGGTCTACAACGCTACTAAGTATGCATTAAGAGGATTCAGCGATGCCCTATTCAAAGAATTACGTTACGATGGGATTAAAGTTAGTTGCTTTTTCCCAGGATCCATTGCCACCCGCTTTTTTGACGAAATTGACGAAATAGAAGTCCACAACGGGATGATGCATCCGGACGAGGTAGCAGAAACACTCATCTTTGTACTCGAACGATCGGATAATTTTCTAATAAGTGAGCTTACAATGCGTCCACTTCAGCCCAAAAAGTCATGAGTCTAGAGGAACTTCCTGAACAACTTCATAAAACAAATAGTCCCATGGGCATCACGATAATTATGCTCGCAATAATGTGTTCTATTTTTAACACCGCGTGCTCAGTCACTACCGAGGGACCTAGGATCACAGAACCAAATCAGCTCCTTCCAGACTCAGTGTACATTCCTTTACTCGCCAATATTCAACTCATGCAAGTGTGGAACAACAGCACCGATACTTTAGACTTAGATTCGGTGAAAAACGACCTATTTAGGACATACAATGTCAGTGAAAAGCAATTCTTAGAGAGTCATCGATACTATCAAAGTGATTTTGAGGGACAACGAGTCCGGTTAGATTCAGTAAAAGTTCTCATAGAAACTGAAAAACGGCGTGTTCAAGGATTCGAGCGAAACAACGAACAATCGAACTAAGTCGTCATACAGGTCATGGTCCTATGAATTAGCAGGCGAATAGGTTAGTCAATAAATCAAACAGTTCGTTACTTAGCTAGCTAACAACGCGATAACTCAGTAACTCTTTGGGAATTTCTTCTATAAGTTGTTGACTGAGTAGCCAGAAAAGTGCCGAATCTATTCGCTCTTTACTCCAAGCTAGCCTCTCCCGAATCTCAGAATAATTAAGACTCTCCTCACTACCTAACAAATCGAAAAGATCTTGCACCTGTTCCATGGTCAAGCCTTGCTGTCTAAATCGTTGAGCCCGTTCACAATTATCACAATGCCCGCAGTCCTCTGGTTTGGTTTCACCAAAATATCGTCGTAAAAATACCTCTCTACACACCATGGACTCAGCATAGAGTTGCATCCACTCTATCTTCTCTAGCGCATTTTTTTTCCTGCTTCGCAACAATCCTTCATCTAGTGGTATTCTAGCTTGTCTAGCTTCTAGTAATCTTATTTGGTACACCGACTCTTGAATGCGATAGCGTATCCACCCGTCTTGATGAGCTAAAATTTCAAGGTACTTTTCAAATTCATCAAAACTCAAACTAGGCAGATCATGAAATAGTCCTTTTGCCTCATCCCATTCTATATGTACTTCTTGATGATACGCATTCAACCCAAAACGGCGTAAAAAACGGTCCATAAATAACTGCTTATCCAAGTCTTTTATCCCATCAATAATGCCTCG
Source organism: uncultured Balneolaceae bacterium (assembly GCA_938091655.1). Lineage (GTDB taxonomy): Bacteria > Bacteroidota > Rhodothermia > Balneolales > Balneolaceae > UBA1275. The sequence goes on from CALKOA010000055.1 coordinate 24,886, forward strand.
CATCGCCTCTGGACTGAACAAAAATTGAAGCAGTAACTCGCGAGATCTACTTTCTCGAAGCTCCAACAAGCCCCATCGTTCAAAGGTTTCTAATATCCTTGCCCAACGCCTACCACTCCAACCGCTTCTGCGGCAAAGTGCATCCACAGACACCGCTGCCCGATCCAGCATTTCAGAGCCCACTGCAAGTTCCAACGCATCACATAAAATTTGATACTGCTTGGTTAACTCATCTATTGATGGATATGCCTCCTCAATTCGTTCTTTAGCTTTTCTGAGATGGGCTGGACGATAAAAAAGAATAGGATAACTTTTTTGCCCATCCCTTCCTGCCCGTCCAGCCTCCTGATAATACGCCTCCAAGCTATTGGGTGTAGTCTCATGAAATACATACCGGCAATCAGGTTTATCGATACCCATTCCAAACGCGTTGGTTGCAGCAACCCAAGGAAGTTTACCGCTAATCCACTGCTGCTGAATATGTGTTCGCTTATCTGCCGATAAACCTGCATGATACGCCTGAGCTGCTATTCCATGTCGCTGCAATCGTTCGGCCCATCGCTCGGTATTTTTTCGAGTCCCGGCATAAATCAACCCGTCACCCAATCCTTTCACTTTTTCCAGGGTGCTCATCATTCGTTCAATGGTATGCTCGGTCCGGAGTACCCACCAAGTCAAATTTTCACGTTTAAATGGTAGGCTAATGGTCGTGTGCTCATCAAACCCTAGTACACTGCAGATATCTTTTTGCACTTCGGGTGTGGCTGTAGCCGTCAATGCAAGCCATTGTATGTGATCGGCTTTAACGGATAAATGTTCGGCCAACTGTCTATAGGCTGGCCTGAATTCATGCCCCCACTCCGAAATACAATGTGCCTCATCTATAGCGATCATACTCAGGGGTAACTGTTCCAATTCCTGCTTAAACCTCTCACTTGCTAGGCGCTCAGGTGCACAATACAGCAGGTCATACATCCCGTTTCGAGCATTAACCAAGCGCTGCTCACTCTCTTTGAAACTTAGCTTGGAAGTAATATATGCCGCTGAAATTCCTCGATCTTGTAACTGTTTAACCTGATCTTCCATCAAGGCAACCAACGGGCTTATCACCAAACAAAGTCCCTCAAAGCTTACCGCAGGTACTTGATAACAGAATGATTTTCCGGCACCGGTGGGGAAAATAGCTAGGGTTTTTTGGCCTTCACACACCGATCTAATCGCCTGATCTTGACCAGGTCTAAACGCCTCATAGCCCCAATATTTTTGCAGGGAAAGCAGGCATTGTTCATACCTTTGCTCACTTAGACTCATCAATCTCCTTGGGTTCTTGGATATAGAGCAGATTCTTGAATTGACCCGCCCCTTTATATGGTCTTGTCAAGATC
>CALKOA010000056.1 GCA_938091655.1 uncultured Balneolaceae bacterium
AAGGCGGCACGAATGCCACTCATTACCTTATGGACACGTGCTACATATATATTGCCTACGGTACGTTGATTTTCCTCTGATTCTATAAAGAGCTGCGCTAATTCTCCATTCTCTAGGAGCGCAATCCGGTTTTGATTGCCGGAAGAGTGTATTATAATTTGATTTTTCATCGAAATTCAGTGTTAAACACCAACGAGCTTGGTTAACCAAGGGTTGAATTCTTCGCCATAGATCATCTTTATTAGTCGCTATTTGGTCTGCTGAATTCATCTTTCTAGATGTACAGGTCGTTGGGTGGGCAGATGCCCTTGTTAAATTTGTTTGGTTTGGACTATGCTCGGAATTGGGTGAGCTTAGTGTTGTGGTTGCTGCTTTGAGAGCAGCGGTAAGTAAATAAAGTAGGTCCGTAACGCTTTTCTGCGCGCGAATCAACAGCATCATAAGTACCAAAGTACCCGTGTTGTAAGAACTGAACCGTACCATTTATAATGAAATATTCGTGTTAACGATGTGAAATGCGATGTTTCTGTTAAAATAGAAATGCATGTTCACAACTTGAATTGCTTCACATTCAATATACATTCAATGTGGCACTAAAGTAAATTTATTCTTGGGCTCTACTCAGCTTGGCCCCAACTGCATTTAGTTTATCCTCTAAACTTTCGTACCCTCGGTCTAGATGGTATACACGCAAAATCTCAGAAGTATTTTTAGCCGCCATACCTGCCAATACTAAACTAACACTTGCGCGTAAATCAGTGCTCATCACTGAGGCACCTTCTAACAGGTTCGGTCCTTGTATATGTACGGTATTCTTCGCCAACTTCATCTGGGCTCCAAGGCGGCTGAGTTCTGGCACATAACTAAAACGATCAAAGTAGACGGTATCGGTGACTGTTGAATTGCCATGAGCCTGTGTAAGCATAGTTGCCCATTGTGCTTGAAGGTCGGTAGGAAAACCTGGGTAAATATCGGTGGTTATACTGACGGGTTTAAGGATTTCAGGCGCTTGAACCGAAATGACTTCACCATCCAGATCGACCTTGGTTCCTGTTTGGCGAAGCAAATTAGGGAAATCACCTAAGTGTTCGGCATTACAACCAATCAAACGAAGCGAAGACCCTGGGAGCATAGCCGAAGCAATCATAAATGTTCCCACTTCAATTCTATCAGGGTCATTCCGGAAAGAGCCTCCAGAGAGTGTCCGTACTTGCTTAATGGTCAAAGTATCGCTTCCTACACCACTAATGTTAGCCCCCATTGAGTTTAAAACCTTGCATAATTGAACTACGTCCGGTTCCTTGGCCGCATTTTCAATGGTAAAAGACTCGGCTCGAAGAACCGCAGCAAGAAGTAAGTTAATGGTTGCTCCAACACTACTTGGTTCTAGCCTGTACCGTCCACCGGGAACGCTTGTTCCAGCTTTGGCAATTACATACCCTTTATCAAGGCTAATTGAAATACCCATAGCCTCTAAGCCTTTCAAGTGCAGATCCACCGGACGTGGACCCCAAGCACAACCACCAGGCATGGATACTTTGGCATAGCCATGTTTACCCACCAGAGCTCCGAGCATGTAAAATGAGGCTCTCATTTTTCTAACCAAATCATAAGGTGCCTCTAAATAATTAACATTAGAAGGGTCGATAATAACTCGGTTCTCGGAATCCTGAAATTGAACCTGTGCACCAACCACACGTAATACGTTGTTGAACGTATAAATGTCCTGTAGACGAGGAACATTTTCTAAGACGACGGGTTCATCAGCCAGTAAAGCCGCAGCTAAAAGAGGTAATGCCGCATTTTTAGAACCACTAATGGGAATATTTCCCTTCAACGGGGTAGGCCCCTTTACAATAAATTTGTCCAAATTATTCTAACTCCACTAATAAGGTTTGTTTTTCTATGGTCTGCCCTAATCCCACTTGAATAGTTTTTACCCGCCCTTGAATGGGTGCTTTAATTTCATTTTCCATTTTCATGGCTTCGAGCACCAATAAGGTGTCACCCTTTTGGACCTGATCACCCTGTTGAACATCAATGGATAATACTTTACCTGGCATTGGAGCCTTAATGTCTCCAGCAGATTGCTCTAGCTCTGCCTTCATCCCGAGCGTTTCAAGTAATAAAGCTTGTTCGTTTTTTACCTGTAGTTCTACGGGTTGTCCATCGATGTCAAATCGGATTTGAGTTCCTTCTACTTTTACATTGGCAAGAATCCACTGCCGTGTTCCAACGCGAAAATAAAAGCGCCCGTTATGCTCGGTAAACTCGTATTCACAAGGTTCCCCGTTTACCTGAGCCATTCCTTCAGAAGGACCAATTTCAAGGTTTATAAGCTCATTTTTGTAATTGATTTGCTGTTTCACGTGGGAATTTATTTGCGAATATGTTTTAGTCCCGTTGCCGTAGCTCTGAAGGTATACCCTTCAATATGGTCTGAATCATAAGAAGTTGCGCGATTAATTTCCACTGACCCACTTTGCCAAACTTCGATTAGTCGAAAGTTGATGAGTGTGATCAAATCATCTCTGAGCGCACCTGGTGGGAGTCCTGTTTCTTCTAACAGCACATCGTAGGGTTCGGGGAAAATAAGTCGAGAAAGCACCTCGATTTCAGAGGCATACAATTTTCTCATGCTATATTAGAAGAAGGTTATTGGATAAAAATATCGCCATAGGTAATGAGTCGCTGGTTTCCGTCGTATAGAAGCAGTCGATGCAGTCCACGAGCTAATTCGGCACTAGATCCAAAATTCCGTGAGTCAATCACAAAGGTAACTAACTCAAACTCCGAACCTACGGTTTCTTGTTGAAGGGGAATCCAACGGTTATTATAATTTAAATATCCCAATTCTACATAGGACTGAACGGGAGCGCCATTAAGGGTCATTTCTAAGTAGGCCGTCCCGCCGTAGCTTATTGGATTCGGGAAAAGCGGAAGTACTTGAACCAAGCCTTCGTAATAGGGCGATACTCTCCAATCCTGTTTATCCTGAGAGAGTATATTTTGCTGTAAATCCGTTTCAGTGTAGCCCTCGGCCGGACCATAAGCTTCTGCCTCAAACTGCTGCTGAGCACTATCCTGTTGGCAGCTAGTAAGCATTAGCCCAAGCATTAGAAAAAAAATGGAAATTAATAAACGGTTAATGCTTTTCATTGGTTTGGTGATATTAAGTATGGGTTTTAGACGAACCGACCCGTATTTTACGGAAGAAGCAATTAATTTAATCACATTCATCATGCTATATCTTATCGGCATTCCCAACTGTAATAAAATTAAAGATACACGTTCTTGGTTAGAGGAAAAAGGTATTACCTATGAATTTGTCCATGTTAAAAAAGAACCTCTGTCTAAAGATGAAATCTCTGATTTGGCTCATAAGGTTGGTGTTGATGTACTCATAAATACCCGTGGTACCACCTATCAAAAGTTAGAAATCAAGGACAAAAATCTAAGCGATGAGGAATTGCTCGAGCTGGTTCATGAGCACCAAAGTATGCTCAAACGCCCAATATTAGTACTAGAGGAGTCAGTTTTAGTGGGTTTTGATGAGGAAGCCTTTGAACAATTTGCAAAACAACATGAATTACTGGACTAAAAAAGCATCTTTCTTCGGGTTGATGGATACGAGGCGGGTTGTTTTTTGTTGTTCTCTGATGGTGGTACTGTCTCAGTTGTTAGCCACGCAAGCTTTAGCTTCCATGTCTTATTTTGTGCAGCAGACTCATGAATCCAATCTCGAAATACAGAATCCAGAAACTTATGAATCCGATCTCGAGGGAATGTTAGCCAAGGGACAACCCACTGTGCCAGATATTTTGAGTGCTGGCGAGTGGTTTAGGTATGAGGTAAGCTACGGATTTTTCACTCTAGGATGGGTAGAGGTAAGTATTTTACCTGATACGATGTATAATGGGCGAGTGCATCATCACTTACTAACACGGATGATATCGAACGACCGGCTCCCTTTGATTGGCTATGAACGGGACGAGTTTCATACCTTTTTTTATGTCAATGAAGAAGGCTTGCCAGTGAGCAGTCTTTTTTGGAAGGACAATGTGGACGAAGAGCAATGGGATGAAATTGTGTACCGTTTCGAACGAGAGACTGAGCAGGTGTTTTATAAAGAAGAAGATGAAACTACAGGAATACTTTCCTTGATTGAGCCGGCTACGGCTGGGCACATTATTTTTGTTTATTCGCGTTTGTTTGCCGGTGGTGGGACGAATACGGAACTGCCAGTGTATGTAAGCAAAAAGCTCGGATATCTTGATTTTGATCATAGCTCAGCCACTGAAATGCGAACCTATGAGGCATTTGAGGAACCGATAGCAACCTATAAAACCAATGGACGCACTGTTGATATAGTAGGCCCATTTGGATTTAGTGGTCGCTTTGTAGCTTTTTTTGGGCAGGATGATCTGAGGATTCCATTGGAAGCTAGGGTTAAAATGTTCTTAGGCAGTGCTGTTGTAAAATTGATTGAATATCGAAAAGGAAATTCAGACCAAGCTAATCGGCAGGGCATGGAGTTAGAAATTGAAGGACTTTAAACCACAGTTAGAATCAAACGCAATGGACAAACCGAAGATCAAGTGTATTCAATTACCCCATGCCAAAGACCTTCCAATGCCTTCGTACCAGACTCAAGGTGCTGCAGGTATGGATGTTCGGGTAGCCTTAACGAAAGAAATCACTATAGTGCCAGGAGAGCGTGCCTTAGTGCCTACCGGCTTAATAATGGCTATTCCGCAGGGTTACGAAGTTCAGATTCGACCTCGAAGTGGTCTAGCAATTAAGCATGGAATAACCATGGTAAACAGTCCAGGAACAATTGATTCCGATTTCCGAGGTGAAATCCATCTCATTGTAATAAATCACGGTCAGCAAGCATTTACGCTCAAGCATGGAGACCGAATGGCTCAGATGGTGGTGCAAAAAATACATCAGGCAGAGATAGTTCAGACTAGTGAGGTAGACCAAACCCAGCGAGGCCATAGCGGCTTTGGATCAACCGGGGTAGAATAAATTATGGTGGATGCCAGAACGCCCAAAAAGTCTATTAGGCAGGCGTTTACTCCCTTTGTCGAGCTTATAATAGAGTACCCTTCTTTTCGTAGATTATGGATTGCGCAGGCAATATCGAATTTTGGGGATTGGTTCGGGCTTTTGGCGTTGTATGCTTTGGTGCAAAGATACTCCGATTCGGAGTTCTTGTTAGGCTTAGTAATCATAGTTAAGATGCTGAGTTTAGCATTTTTTTCTCCCATTGCGGGGTACTTGACGGATCGCTTTAACCGCCGCACACTCATGATTATATGTGATGGAGGTCGGGCCTTAAGTTTGCTCCTCATGCTACTCGTTCAACAGGAAAGCCTTCTATGGTTAGCCTACGCGCTGACGGGGTTTCAGATGATGTTATCAGCTATTTTCGAACCTGCTAAAACAGCCTCTATTCCCAATGTGGCCCCTCCAGAGCGCTTAGTCGATGCCAACATTATATCGACGGCTACTTGGAGTATAGTTTTTACTACAGGAATGGCGATAGGTGGTTTTGCTACGGAATGGATCGGTGTGGAGGGTGTTTTTATTCTAGATGCCTTTAGCTATTTGGTCTCAGCTTGGTTTATTTATCGGGCGGTCATTCCACAAGAGGCACGGCGCAGTAACTATGTCGAAGGGCAAAAAAAGCCATCATCCTGGGAAAATATTCGTCAAAATATTGGCACTGACATTGTACTAGGCATTCGTTATCTGCGCGACAATCATCAAATTCTTCGCCCAGCGTTAGCTAAAGGTACCTCTACCATATTTCTAGGTGGCTTGGTCTATATGTTGGTATTGGTGAGTGACAATATTTTGCAAATGGGGAGCATTGGTCTGGGATTGTTGTACGCAGCCCGGGGTATTGGGACAGGCATTGGTCCTGTTATCGCACGGCAACAGTTCACTGATGAACGGCAATGGGTAGTGGTTATGGGGGCTAGTATTGCATTGTCAGGTGCGATGTATTTGGTGGTAGGAATGACCCAAGTCTGGTGGATGATGTTCGTCTTTGTTTTGTTGGCTCATGCCGCGTCGGGGGCAAATTGGGTTACTTCTACGGTACTCTTGCAAAAAAGATCCGAAGATAACTTTCGAGGTCGAGTGTTCAGTACCGAGTGGTTGCTATTTACCTTGGGTAATTCGCTATCGGTCGTAGTGGCATCGGTCCTGCTAGAGTGGCAAATTGTAGCGCTTCAAACCTTGATTAGCTTATATGCGGTAGGCCTCATGGCAGCAGGATTGTTGTGGCTGGCAACAGTAGCCAATTGGGAGCGCAATTGGGTGCAAAAAGGACTAAGTGCCAAAGGCTGATTTTGGGGCTTTTAAGAGTTATTGGAACGTGTTTCTCAATTTCGTTTTATTGCTACGTATTTATATGTAAATACATTACTTAGGCTATTATATTTTGCGCCTAGCTGTCTTCTTTCGTATTGTGTTTCCACACAATACACTGTAAAAATCAAGAGAGGTTAGTATGAACAACTACAAGAGAGCTATACCTATATATATAGGTGTAGTATTAGCAATACTATTCACTGCATGTGAATCCAATAGCACATCACTCATGTCTGGTTTAAGCCAAGATGCTGAGATGCATGATCCAACAAGTTCCCCAACACTTACCCTTCAGCAACGAGATTTTCGGGCTGATGGTGTCATGAGCGCCTACCAGCACCAGCTTGTTCAAGTGATGGGAGTAGAACTACAAGATAAAATAAGAGAAGACAGGCTTGCCCGTCTTGCAGATGATGACAACAAATTGGAAATAATGGGAGAATTCTATGCTTTGCATCAATTGGAGGGTAGAGCCAAAGGATCATCGCAGCTACCTAGTCGAATTCAAGTTGAAAACCAAAATGGTGAGCCCGATGAATTCATCATGGCTATGACGTCTTTTGCTGCAACCAACTCGAATGCAGAATATAATTTAGGTCTAGAAGTCATCCACAAAGCTCAAACTTCGTCTTCTTTGTATACTTTTCTAAGCCCAGATCGCTTCTATTTGCAGGATGGAGCAGAGAATGCAGAACAATGGCCAGTTGAAGTGGAGGCAGTTTCCTTGGATAACGTAGACGACCAAATACGCCTGCACTTTAGTGAAGAGGGACTCATTTGGGATAAACTTGATCAAAAGGCTCGGTCTATCGCTCAGGAAAACCGTTTGTTGGTGTTAGATGCAGTGGTTGTAGAATCAACAAAATGCGATCAAACCCTAGATGTTAAAGCATTTCAAGATTGTCAGCTCAATGAAGACCATACTGCTGCAGATGCCGCGGCAGAAGAGCTAGGAGCAGTAGGCAGTATAGCTGCTAAAAGTGGAGTGTCCCGCAATTTAGGAAGGGGAGCTGATCCAGGAAGGTTTCAACCAAACTCTGTTTATTTTACACTTAAAGGAATGCGTTTACCGTATTCAGGTGATGGAGATGGCGCAGGGGAAGTCCGGATGTTCATGGATCTGGAGTCCAGTGGGAGCTTTACTTTGCAATACAGATACCGCTTCGACAGGGTATTGAATTACACGCCTGTAGCTGGCTTTTCAGTGAACACTATTATAGCGGGTGCTGATCGATATTATCCATTCTTTCGATATTATAGTGTACCAGATGTAAATTTTGCAGATCAATATTATTCCTTCGATAACACAGTCCGTTACCAACTTCCAACCCCAAATAGCAGTCATTTTTATCATGATTATGTGAATTATTTCCCATTAATCAATATGAGCCAAATGAGGGGTAATTGGAGGTTAATACTTATAGAAGATGACAAACATTACAGGTGGCATTCTCTACGACGATATGGCAATAGTATATATACCAAACTCGTTAATTCATTTGATTTAGAGACGGATAGGGTGGAACAATATTTGGCTCGTTTTAATGTACTGAGTCATCGGCATGGCAGCAGTGATGATATCATACCCCGAAGCGGGGTGCACAATATTTCAATGGCTGCTGTTAATAGTTTTAACAACAATGCAAAATATTCCAGAAATCATGTTACAACAAGTAAGTATATGCTATATGCCTTCTCTTCATTAGAAGAGTAGTCAACTCGTGTGGTTACATAGTCGGGTGATGTAGCGTTATTGCATCTAAAATCTTGGGTTGAAAGCTCAAGGTTTTAGGTTGCACTATTGCAAATAATTAATTCATAATAAGTTAACAAGGTGGGTTTATGTCAGGGTTTAATCTACACAATGGTTTGAAAGCCTTAATTGGCTGTATCACATCAACAATAACTACAACCGAAATCGTAACAACAGCCACAACCGCAAACGCAAATAATCGTGGTTTTATCGGCTTTGGTAGCATTAAAAGACTTAATGGTCGTTACAATAGTGTATGTTTTATGTTACTCCTTATTGCTGTTAGTTTTAGCGGATGTTATCAAGCAACGAGTGTTCAAAATGAGGGGTATGAACCTCTTCCTCCCAATACCCCATTTATAATGGGACATTTAGAAGCGGCTATGGATACCATAGTAAATTATCCTGAGATACTTGTAGGGACGGTTAATTCTATACCCATAGTTGAGGATTTTATGCCCATACCCGATTTGTACCCGCTTCATAAACCGACCTTATTTGAAACTATAAAACTATTTATAGAGGCTTTTTACCTCGATTATACTCCAGATGGTGGTGCAAAAGTGGTCATAAAAGGACCCCTAAACACCTCTTGTTATCGGGAGGTAATCTTAACACACACTGAGAATGGGATTTTTAAAGATGTCAATAATGAATTGCTAATCAAGGCCTCAGGAAGCTATGAATTGAGCGTAGAATTATCCGATGGAAGAATATATGGTACTCAAACAACTATACCAGAACATGTAGATGCCGAACTGCCCAACGAGTATGTCATACATACGGAGTTAGGTCACTACTATAGTGGAGAGGTGTACGAAGTCGGAATACGTGAATTAGAATCACCTGTATATTACCCTCCAAAAGGTTCTTTTTTAGGTGAAGAGCAAATCAATTCCTCCTTTGATGATTTGAGACTTCATGTACCTTCAATAGAAAGTTTAGACTATTATTATAGCGGAAACCATACTCGTTCAGGTTTTATCTTTGCATTTATCAAAGATATGCGTAAAGCTAGAACCTTACGCTTTCCCTATTTTGCAGACATAATGGATCGGGAAAGAATTGTTAATGAAGGGGAGATTTATCATCGTCTTGCTTTTCATAACGAAGACGTTGGGCCTCTGCATGATTTCGTCGGACAGTTTTTGGTAGCCTTTGATACGTTGGCAGAAAACTACATGATTGACTCAATGGATCTACTTAATCTGAATAATTACAGTTTAATAGCAAGTCTTAGCAACATAAAATACAATGGTGCGATTCGGGAGTCTGCACCTAAAGATACTTTGGTGGTGGGGCATTTTAGTGGGAGTTCAGCTTGGTATCATACGACTAAATTTACCGTAAAGCGTAGCTTCGATGTGGATTCTGTGTTACAAGACTTAGGCTTTTAGCTTAGATAGCTAGGTTAACCATTCACAAACAAACCGTTACACAATTAAAATTATAGGTTACCATATGAATACACTGTATACGTGTGTGCTTCTTTGTTTTTTACTAAGTGTATTAGGTATAAATACCAACATTTGGGCCCAAACTCATGAAGTTGAAGAAAAGGGCGAAAATGAGCAATATCACCCCTATGCCTTATCACATTTACAAGCTTCTTTTCTTTCTGAAATAAGCATTACCAAACTCAACGATGCCAACAATACTGAAATAAACTCTATTGAGCTTAGAACACTGGACTTGGAGTATTTGCGCTTGAATCCAACTAAAGGGCAATTTTCTATCGGTTATTTAGTGGGAATTAAAGCTCAATACATACCCAACGGGGATTTCGATAGTATTAACCTTTTAGGTGGCTCTCTAGCTGGGATTGTTCGTTGGAATACAAAGGCGCAGACGAAGGGATACGGATTTCTTCAATTTCAATCAGGCTTAAACTATAATATCGAAAACAGAATAGATCAACTTGAAAACAGTTTTGAAACTCAATGGGAGATAGGCGCTCAGGCAGGATGGATACTACAAGGAAGCGAAGCTAGGGGAATTAGTATAGAGTTTGGCCCTAATTGGAATTTAAGCCGAACTGGTCACTCTTTAAGTTATGAATTAAGCATAGGTCTGGTGCTAGGGAGGAAAAAATGAATAAGAGTTTAAATATGAAAAAGTCCATAATGTTATTAACTGTTTTGCTGATTGTAGTAAGTCCTTTAGTCAGTGCATCTTTTTTTAATGAACGCATTGTAGAAGCTAAAATAAAGAACGTAAGTAGCTTAGACCGTGATTCTACCAGAGTATATGAGTCGTTACCATTGAGTTCAGCACCATGGCTTAGGAAGGGGGATTGGATGTTAGAGGGGATGTATAGGTTTCAACGCACTAACTACACCAAGGGATATGAGCTCAGTGTATTTTCCTCTGGCAATAGCATAAACGGACATATCGGTATTTCGAGAATGCTAACCAATCAGTTAGGTGTTAGAATGAGTTATGAATCCGAGTCCATTTCTAATCAGGTTAAAGGAGATTATCAAATATATTTATTTGATAGCGAATCAATTAAGGTGCAAAATCTAAATATAGAAGGTTTTATTGGGACGTCACTTAAATCAATAGGATCAAGTAATAACAAGGCACCTTTTTTTTACGGCGGAATAGGAATAGGCAGGCGCATCGAGAATTATTCATTAACTATACTTTCCAAGCAATCATTTAAAAATTTAATGTATCAATACAATTTTTTTGTAGGAATAATGCAACCAGTTAATGACAAAATTGCCCTTAAAATCCGTTTAAATCGGCAATTATACACCGATACATTTAATATAGAGGGTATTCCTAATTCAATAATAATGAGTGAAACAGCACTTAAAGAATGGGAGCGTGATTACGAATTGCAATTTTCAATTCAGTTTAAATTCTAGGTAATGATTATTTAACAAGAACTGTAAAATATGACCAAATTAAGAGCAGAATAAGGTCTTATTTAGTATATTTAAATCTAAATTAACCCAAAAGATGCTCCTGTGAAATTCTGGAAATATCTAATTATTATTTGGATGAGTCTGGTTATTGTGGGTGGGTTCCTTATAAACATCCCATTTATACCCATCTTGGAGCAAACCGCCCGTAACATATTTTTCCATGTGCCTATGTGGATGGCGATGTATGCCATGTTTCTCATAAGCTTGTTTCATAGTATAGCATATCTAAGAAAATCAGAATGGCTAGCCGATATTAAAGCAGAAGCAGCGGCTAAAACAGGGATTGTTTTTGGGGTTTGTGGACTTTTGACTGGTTCATTATGGGCTCGTTTCACCTGGGGAACTTGGTGGACTTTCGCTGAACCCAAAATGAATTTGGCCGCACTGGCCTTGATGATTTATGTTGCATACTTCATGCTGAGATCTGCATTTGACGAACCTAAAAAAAGAGCGCGAATATCTGCAGTTTATAATATATTTGCAGTAAGTACTATTCCATTTTTGTTGTACGTTGTTCCACGTCAGTTAACCAGTCTGCATCCAGGAGCGGATGGGAATCCAGCATTTTCTGAAATTACAGCTGCCGAATTAAGGTTTATCTTATACCCAGCCATGATAGGCTTCATCGCTTTATCGTATTGGGTATACGACATAACTTACCGAGCATATCGGGTCAGATACATTTCAGAACAAACACCTAGAAATCCAATATAAGCTATGTACTTAACTCAGCTATTATTTTTAGTAACTAATATGTTCCAAGACGCTACAGACGTTGCCCCGATGGATACGTTAAGCGAGGCATATTCAGATAAATGGATAGCTGCAGCCAATCAAGGGGAGGGATTTTTTGCGAGCTTTATGAGTTCAAACAACCTCATCTTTGTTGTGTTAGGGGTAACCTTAATTATTTGGACGGTATTGATTGTGTATCTTACGCGTGTAGATAAAAAAATCTCCTTGCTCGAAAACCAATTAAATCATTCATCAAATGAAGCCTAAATTAATTTTTGGAAGCATTGCAATCATTGCCTTCACCTCATTGCTCCTTTACAATTTTGGGGAGAGCATCAGTACTTATACCGACTTTGACAGAGCAGCTAAATTAAAAACTGCTCATGTCCCAGGAACTTGGGAACCGGAATTGGAATATGGGTTTTCAAGAGAAACAATGCAGTTTAGTTTCCACATGAAAGACGAGTCTGGAAAAGTAAAAAAAGTGGTATACAGCCGGGCCAAACCCAATAACTTTGAGCAAGCAGATCGACTAGTGGTAATTGGTGAGCTTAGGAATGACGTTTTCTATGCGGACGAAATGCTTATGAAATGCCCTTCTAAATACAATGCTACCGATGTAGATAGTTATGGAACCCAACCCGTAGCCGCTGGGGTTCAAGGACGTTAATTATGGAAGGAATTATTGGAAAGTGGTTAATAAGCGCTTCGTTTATTAGCTCGATCATTAGTTTGGTCTTTTATGGAATTGCCTCCCGTGAGGACAAAGAAAAGTTGATTGGATGGGGTCATTTATTTTTTAGCTTAAAGGGTCTTTTCCTTTTACTAGCGTCAGCCTTGCTAGTGAATTTGATATTTGAACATCAGTTTCAATATTACTATGTATTTAACTATACGAGTCTTGATTTAGCTCCAAAGTATTTGTGGTCAGCATTTTATGGTGGGCAAGAAGGAAGTTTCATGTTATGGATACTTTTTTCCTGTATAAGTGGATTTATGTTGATTAAATGGACTAGAGAACCATATCGCGCTCCCGTCATGTTTTTTTTAACATTGACCCAAGTTTTTTTGCTATCAATGATTGCTGGGTGGCATTCAGATTTTCTGAGTTTGGGTGCTTCTCCGTTCCGTACCATTGCCGAAGAAATGCCCAATGCACCATTTATTCAAGCAAACCCAAATTTTGTGCCAGCAGATGGTTCTGGATTAAATGATTTATTGAAGAGCCCTTGGATGATGATCCATCCACCCGTGCTATTTATTGGTTTTGCAATGATGACTATTCCCTACTGTTTTGCCATGGCTGCTTTATGGAAAAGAAAATATAATGAGTGGGTAGGGCCAGCCTTGCCATGGACATTAGGAGCGAATTTATCTCTGCTAACCGCAATATTCTTGGGTGGGTATTGGGCCTATATCACCCTTAGCTTTGGTGGGTATTGGGCCTGGGATCCTGTTGAAAATGCCTCATTAGTACCGTGGTTATTTGGTACCGCAGGTATTCATACGATGATTATCCAGCGAAAAAGCTCCATTGCACAAAAATCATCGCTCCTTTTTGCAATACTGGCTTATATTGCAATTGTGTATGAAACTTTTTTAACACGTTCAGGGATATTGGCAGATTCTTCGGTTCACAGTTTTGTGGATTTAGGTTTATACAATCAACTCTTGGTATTTATGTTGGTGGTAACCATTGTTGGATTGGGTATGTTTTTCTATCGGTACAAGGAACTTCCAAGCCCTAACAAAGAGCATGGTATATTAACTAGGGAATTCATGACGGTATCAGGGGCGATGGCGCTGTTTATTCTTGGTGCGGTGATCATACTGGGTACCAGTTCTCCCATCATTGGACTGTTGTTTAATGAAAACCCTACTCCGCCTGAGATAAGCTTTTATAATGATTGGAGTATGCCCATTGCCATTATCATGGCATTGATGACGGTTGTTGGGCAAATGTTATTTTGGCAAAAACACGATGCGGAATCCCTTTCATCTGCATTAATTCAGCCTCTATTGGTCACTTCATTTGCAACCATTATCTCCATCATGGTCTATGAAGTGAGAAATTTTTATTACATGATCTACTTGTTTGCAGGTTTCTTTGCAATCATTGGGAATTTGTGGGTGTTGTTCCGATTAGCAAAAAAACAACCCAAACTCATTGGAGGAGTTACCACACATGTGGGCTTCGGATTACTATTAGTGGGTATTTTATTTTCATCAGCCTATAATAGTCCTTTACTCGATGAGCGTACTAGCAACTATAATGAACGTGTACTAAGTGGTGAAGTAACCGATGAACAGGGATTTACGGTCTCGCAGACGGTCGAAATGTTAGAACTTAAGCTCAACGAGCCCAAAGTACTTAACAACCGTTATGAGGTTCTGTATAGTGGCTATACTATTGATAATCAAAATAGACCTGGCCAACAAACCTATGCGCTCAGTTTTACCGATTTAAAAAGTGGTAGAAGCTTTGGTATGAATCCAGAAGTATATCCTATGCTAACTACGTCCACGCAGGAAAATATCCAATGGTCGGTTGATCCTGATGTGCGTACTGGGTGGATAAGTGATATTTATTTGTATGTAGCTGGGAGTTCATACATTGAAAATGTTAATAATCGCAATGCAAAGGCAAATCAAATTCAACCAGTTGGTCTAAGTCAAGATTCTACTTCGGCATCCTTAGTAGGAAATCTGGCTGGACAAGGTGAAGCTACTTCCGGTGTTGAGGAAGCTCAAGTGATTAGTTTTACCAGAGGGCAGAACAAAGAGCTAGGGCCGTTCTCATTTCAGTTTAATGATTTCATCATGGTTGATTCTACGAATGTTCCAACGGGTAAAGGAGTTGGTGTTCGTGCACAACTCGATTTTGTTCATTTACCTAGTAATACAAGGTACAGTTTGGAGCCTCTTTTTGCTGTTTATAATGAAGGAGGAGAGAGTTTTACGGCTTCTTTCCCAGTAGAAATAGAAGCCTATAACTTGTCCGTAAGGTTTACAAAATTAGACCCGGAGAGTGATAGTATCGAGCTCAGTATTATAGGGCTTCCAGAAGGATTAGAAGACGAATGGATTCTTATTGTGGCTGAGAAAAAGCCTCTGATTTCTGTAGTCTGGGCCGGAACCTTCCTACTAATGATTGGATTTAGTATCTCTATTATGCGACATTGGAGTAGAGAACGAAAAATGGCGGTATAGATGAATTTTCTAAGCAAACTAAGGACGGGTTCAGGGGGTGCAGTAATTGTGCTTGTTCTCTTATTTGGTCTATCGCAATTAGCATCTGCTCAGACTGAAAATTTTGGGATGGATGCGACAAATAATCTCTCCTTGAGCTCAAATGAGGTATCGAAATATTCTTGGAGTAATCCGGAACATATTTCGTGGAATGAAAAGGACAGTAACCAACAGAAAAATCCAGCAGCAGCACTAAGGCGTTCGTTCCTAATACCAGGTTGGGGCGAGTATTATGCCAATCCCGTGCAATGGACTCGAGGGCAGTGGCATATGGCTCTCGACGTTTCACTCATACTTTCGTACGTGGGTATTCGATACCGGGGATCCTTCTTAGAGGATGAATTGGTTACCTTTGCCCAGAGTAATGCGGGTATAGATTTAGCGAGTCGAGATAGGGAAGTGTATTTGGCTGTGTCAAATCACGATAACCTGGCTTTATACAATGATTATCAGTTGAGAACACGTAATTGGAACAAACGTTTGGAAGAAATTCCAGAAAATGAATGGAATTGGGAGTCAAGCTCCAGCCGAAGTCAATTTAACGATATGCGCGAACGGGTTGATAAGAACAACAATCAGCTTCCAGCTTTGGTAACCTTAATGGTAGTTAATCGCGTTATAAGTGGTATTCATGCTTTTGGTTTGGTTAGAGATGCAAATAAAATGGGTTTTCAAGCACACTTGGGATTAGAACCGATAGGATCAGGCGCTATGTTTTCCAGTATTCTAGGTTCAAATGTTACAGAAATGGGCAATATTGGATTATCTGAGCAGACTAAGGCGGTTCATAGTAGCTGGTTATCCAACTTGGACAGACTTCCTATAGAGTATACAAAACAGCAGCAGGCGTTCTACTACACGGTGAATTTTAGGCTTAACTTTTAGAATGTCCAGATATTTTTTGTCCATTGAGTTTGATGGAGCCTCTTTTTCGGGTTGGCAAATTCAGCCGGATGCCCCAACCGTGGAGGGAGCAATTGAAGAAGCGCTTGGGCTGCTTTTCCAGCAGCCAATGGATATTATAGGGCAGGGTAGAACGGATGCAGGAGTTCATGCTAAGGCTCAAGTAGCACACATCGATATTAGCCCTGAGGATTGGCATAGATTTCGGAAAACAACGGCCAATAATCCAGAGGAAGAGCTATCCCTGCTGCGTCATCGTTTGAATCGATTACTAGGGCCTAGCATCTATATTTCGACTATTCGCGAGGTAAAAGACGATGCGCATGCTCGATTCGATGCCTTATCTCGAAGTTATTTATATCGTATTCTGACAGAGCCTAGTCCATTGCGAACTCATCAATCGTGGAATGCAGGGGGGCATTGGAATTTAGAACTACTTAACGAATTAGCGGATCAGATAGTAGGGGAACATGACTTTGATTCCCTCTCGAAAACTAATCCTGAGAATTATACCACCTTGTGTAAGATCGAAGAATCGCGATGGATTATTGAAGGAGATGAGCTCTTCTATAAAGTGACTGCAAATCGCTTTTTGCGTAACATGGTTCGTAGGTTAGTCGGGACTATGTGGCATATACAGGATCAGAATATGGTCACATCGAATACCGTATCTTGGATTCATGATCGTAAAGATCATCAGATATTCACAGCCCCCGCCCATGCTTTGTGCCTTGTAAGGGTACATTATCCGTCCGAGATTTTTATTTAGAATTCTTCTAAATAAGCTTGCATGCAATATGATTCCTTCTTAATTTAGATTTAATCTATATAAAGATAAGTCAGGCATTAGTGAGCAAAGTATGCTCTTTGTACCCCTAGCTTTGTATAGCTTTGCTCTATCAGAGATTAACTCACACTGATCAAATAACCCTGCACATGTTTAATATATTTAGCTCTTGTTGTGATTCTATGAATCTTACTCACAAATCAAACAAGAAATCTCTAAAAGCACCCTTTACCATCACCATTCTCATTATTGTATTAGCTTCGGTGTTTGGACAAGAACTTAGGGCGCAATATCTAGTAAAGGGTGATAATGGCGCGGCTTTGCTTACTCGTGCATCTTTAGAAGTGGCATCAAAAGTAGCCTACGCTGATACACAGTTTGTACCGACTATTCAGCGATTGGAATTAGATCGAATAACAGTTATTGCAAGTCCTTCATGGCAGACTCAAACTCCAGGTGCCGCCACCTATCTTGGCCTGGCTCGACTGCAGCAATTCGATTACGCAAATGTGCATCGTGTATTGAGCCAGGTTGGAGGGGTCTACCTGCAGGAGGAGGATGGATTTGGATTACGTCCCAACGTCGGGATGAGGGGTACTGGGGTTTCAAGAAGTGCAAAAATTACCCTGATGGAAGATGGAATTTTAGCAGCCCCAGCGCCATATAGTGCCCCTGCGGCGTATTACTTTCCAACGATGGCTAGAATGGAGGGGCTGGAGGTGAGAAAAGGATCATCACAAATTAAATACGGTCCTTATACGACAGGTGGGGCACTTAATTTACTTTCGGCACGTATCCCATTTGAGTGGAAGGGGGAAGCAAAACTAATGGCTGGGGGCTTTGGTAGTGAAAAGTTTAGTGTAAAGATAGGAGACACTCGAGGTCAATTTGGATATGTTTTTCAGGGGTTAATGCAATCTAACGAAGGATTTAAAGAGCTTCCTAATGGCATGGAGACTGGCTTTGACGTTCAAGACTATATTTTGAAATTACGTTTTCAGTCCGATTCATCGGCCCCAAGGTTTCAACGGTTAGAAGTGAAAGCCGGGTATTATAATGAGCTATCCAACGAAACCTATCTAGGGTTAAGTTATCAGGATTTTCAAGAAAATCCCTATCTACGCTACGCTTCATCGGCCATTGACCAGATGGATGCCGATCAGTACCAACTAAGTATAAAATACTTTACTCAATGGGCTTCGGGTTGGAATGTAAGTTTGACTGCGTATCAACAAGAAGTTGATAGAAATTGGTATAAGCTAGATAAGGTCATGGGTACTAGCATTGGAACCATTCTAGCCTTACCGGGTACCTACCCAGCAGAGTATACTTCCTTGCGAGGTCAAAGTACAGGGAATGCTGATTATGCGGTAAAGGCAAATAACAGAGCCTACTACTCACGAGGAATCCAAGCTCAAGCTTCGCAGCAATGGGGGGTGTCAGAGTCAATGCTGCGTCTGGAGGTTGGATTGCGTGTGCATGCTGATGGAATGGACCGGTTTCAGTGGGTCGATGATTATCGCATGGAAGAGGGAGCCTTACTCTTGTCCAATGAAGGAATTCCAGGTACTGACAGTAATCGTTTGGAATCTGCGATTGCTTGGGCGAGTTATACCCAACTAGAATGGATCCGTGGTAACTGGAGCCTTAGCCCAGGTATCCGAGTGGAGTATATTGCTCTTAGTCGCGAAGATTATGGTAAGGCGGATGTAGATCGTACAGGCAGCAGTTTGAATGTTACGGATAATTCGCTTTGGGCAGTTATGCCAGGACTTGGTTTTACCTACGAATCAATCAAGGGATTAAACTTGTTTGGGGGGCTTCACAAGGGATTTGCCCCTCCATCACCAGGATCTTCAGAAGGTACTGACTCCGAGCAAAGTTTGAATTACGAGTTAGGGCTTCGTTGGCTTACCCCTGATGGTCTTTCTATTGAGTCGGCTATCTTTTATAATGATTACTCAAATCTACTTGGTAATGATTTAGCTGCTGCAGGTGGTGGGGGTGGGACCGAACAATTTAATGCGGGATCCGTTAGAATTTGGGGATTCGAATGGGTAGGAAACTACGAATGGCTTATTCCCAATAGCTCTGTTCGTATGCCACTAAGTCTAGTGTACACATTGACTGAATCATCGTTCAATTCTTCTTTTGATAGTGACTATGGACCTTGGAGCGAGGTAAGCAAAGGAGATGCTCTTCCGTATTTACCGAGGCATCAATGGAGTCTCGGATGGGGTTTAGTGGTAGATGATCTGCAAGTCAATGTTAATTACCGCCATCAATCCGATATGCGCACGGAAGCAGGTCAAAGCGCCATTAATACCGAAAATGGCATTGAAGGGCATCATATCATAGACCTGAGTATAGCCTACTCGATTAATGCATGGTCTTCCATTCAACTTCATATAAGAAATGCGTTGGATACTAGATATGCCGTAGCGGCGCGCCCTGCGGGCTACCGTCCAGGTTTGCCTCGGATGGTCGAAGCCGGGATTAGATTAGAATTTTAGGCCTTTATATTCAATAACAAAACTGAGAAAGCACAAAATCGCATGACTAAAACTACAGTTATAGTATGTCATTAGATCTGATTTATGTCTCATGGGCCGTATACTTGGATTACGTTACCTATTAAACAAATCTAATAATTAGGTTTGTTTAACAAGAACTTCAAAACAGAAAAAAATGCATTTTCGTGTTGACTGAAGTAATCTTTTATGTCTATATTTATTCTCCACAAATTAGTTTGTGTGTTACTTTCCTCGGTAGCTCAGTGGCAGAGCAATCGGCTGTTAACCGATCGGTCGTTGGTTCGAATCCAACCCGGGGAGCCACCTATCCCTAACCTGCGAACAACCACTTTGTTCGTAGGTTTTTTTGTTTTGGTAATTTGCTTGCACCTCGATCTCAGCTTTACATCATACACCAATAGAACCCTTTGGTGTACCTATTGACAGAAAGTTCTGTATTGTACCAACTATGTACTAACGATTGAACTCGATCTATACCTCCCTATTCATGTCCATGAGCATAAACTTGTAGGATCTGCTTTTGGTTTGAACCAAAATAATAGAGTCCACTATCTCAAAGTGTTTTTTAATTTAAACGTAGCAGGTTCATTAGAATGCTCGATTCACCTTAACTAGTCAATTCATAAAATAGGAGGGCTTAAGTAAGTCATAGCCCCGTAAATTCGGTTGTAAATAAGCGATACATCACTTGTTGCACCTTTTTTATAGGGACTCCTAGTCTCTTTCTAAGACAATAAGAGTCTGTAGTTTAGCTACTTAAATTTAATTAACTAAAACTAAATCGTGCTTTTATTATTACATTTAATGGTTTTTAAACCTCCTCAAATCTGATAGAATTAATTCAAATAGCCCGTTCATTATGAATAAAGTCAATTTTGCCAGAAGAGTAGTTGAATGTACACAAACAATATTTTATTGGGTCTTCATTTTATTAGTATACGATATCATTCGCTATGCAGGTAATACAGTTGATTTTAATGAGTTCTGGGTAACGATAGAAGTAGTCATATTTGTGGGTATAGCTACAGGAATTTTTTATTATGTCTTAGAATCCATCATGGATTTGGGTTGGGCAAGAAGAAAAAGCTACGGCTATAGGATTGGTGTAAAGTCTGTCTTGTTTACAGGTATATTCATCATTGATATACTATTAGGAGCTGATTTGCTTGCACTTATTAATCGGGTAGAGGTGAGTGAGGGTGTTATAGAGCTATGGAAAAATGGTATAATTATATCATTTTTGATTTATTTTTTTACTGCAAGTACTTTTTTCTCATTTTGGAAAATAGTTAATGAAAACTTTGGCCCATCTGTATTTTGGAATTTGGTAGTTGGGCTATACTCTCCACCGAGGACAGAAAAGAAAATATTTATGTTCCTTGACATGCGAGACTCTACAACTATTGCAGAAAAATTAGGATACACAAAATTTAGTAAACTGGTTCAAGATTCATTTTTAGATTTGAATTCGGTGATGGCCAAGTTTAATGGCGAAATTTACAAGTATGTTGGTGATGAGGCTATTATTGTATGGGATTATGATCAAGGGAAAAGTGAACAGGAAGCGGTGAAATTATTTTTTGACTTTCAACAGGTTCTGAAAAAAAAGAGGACTATTACAGTCAAAATTATGGATTATTACCAGAATTTAAGGCTGGAATTCATGGTGGCGAGGTTATAGTTGCGGAGGTCGGAGTAGAAAGAAAAGAAATTGCCTATCTGGGAGATGTTGTTAAAACTACAGCAAGAATTCAGGATCAATGTAATCACTTAAAAGAGAATTTTTTAGTGTCATCTATCTTGTATTACGACTTGGAACAAAAGGTACAATTTCATTATTCTTATAAAGGTGAACACGTGTTAAAAGGCAAAGAAGCAAACTTAGAACTGTATGGTATACATAAACTACTGATTCAATAAGTCAAACAGAGTTAATTGCCTAGTTATACTATTGACACTCTGATAATGGGAAGAGTATTGCCTTAATAATAAGGCTTGCAACCATATAATATAATCGTTTTAATGATCTAGTATTGATAATAAGCCCTCTAGATCGAGTGCCTTATTAACCATTTCAATACTTCCATCATCCGTGATAACCCATTGATCACGGGGACGATCACAATACAACTCGACGCCATTTTGATCGGGGTCTTCGAGATAAATAGCTTCCGAAACCCCATGATCACTTGCTCCAATTAGGGGGTACTTAGCGTCGATGAGCCTTTTTAGGATGTGAGCGAGTTCTTTACGACCAGGGTACAAAAAGGCCACGTGATACATTCCTGCTCGATTCCGAGGCGATGGAGCTTGCCCTTCGCTATGCCATGTGTTCAGGCCTATATGATGGTGATAACCACCCGCGGATAAAAACACGGCTTGATCACCATACCATGCTGTAACCTGGAAGCCTAATAAATCTCGGTAAAAACTCAGGGATCGGAGAATATCAGATACTTTAAGATGTATGTGTCCGACTTTGGTGGCCTCTGGGGCTTGGTATATGGGAGACATAGGTCAGGGGTATGGTTTAGCAGGAAGGTCATCAGTCATGAACTTTAATCTGCTAAAAAGTACTAAAAAAACAAGGGAAACAGTAGGCTTACAATAGCCGCCCAAACGCCATAAACGGGCAAATAAACTCCCATGGCATGAAAAACGGTTGATAGCTCTGCTTTGGATCTAATAACTCCAATGATTCGATATCCAAAGTAACCAAGATGGCTGAGCATGAGTAGGTTCAACCCGAAAAGAGCCAGTCGATTTGCCGAGATTCCAAATTCAAATAGCCGTACTCCAATGGCGCTTAAGGCCAATACGTTGTCGATGATGGCGATGGCCGCTAGACCAAAGAGTAGGTAGAGTTGAAAGGTACTGTTCGCCTCGTTTTTGAAAGAAAAGAGGATGAGGGCCATCACGGCTAATAATACCATATTGAAAATGAGTAGTATATCACGATCATCGAAAATGGTTTCAGGAGCCTGAGGCAGCATAATTGAAAAAATGAGTAAGAGCAAAAAGGCTGGCGGCGTGAAAAGTTTGGCAATAATTGGGGATATCTTGCTGGTTACATCCCGGTTGTTGTGCACCAGATACAAAGCCACGACGGGAATTGCTCCCAAACCCCAAATGGCAATTTTTTCAAAATAGATGTCCTCGATTCGATAACCAATAAGTTCAAATAGTGCGATGGTGATGGCCGAAAAAAGCAGCAAACTTAAGCCTAATAGTCCCCCCATAATGACCACCTCACCGTTGAACCGAATGAAATCGATTCTCTTGGAACTGTAATTCCAGTCTTCGCCAAGGTAGGCTCTTGCAAAGACAAACCAGACCAGTATGGGGATATGAAAGCAGGCCAGTACGAGAGCTGAGTCGTCTAAGGTGCCCGGCAATAGGTTAGTATAGAGCACCAAAGATCCGGCAGCCGCTAATAGTGACCAGTGGATCCTGTTGGGTAGTTTAGACACATATAACGAATAACCTAGTAGGGCGGGCAGGAGAATGGACCCTATATTCCTAGGGAAAAATGCATCCTCATCAATGCCAAACATCATGGGGATGTTAAGTAGGAGCCCGGTGAGTAAGGCAAGGCCAATAACCATCCATACTTCCTTTGGACTGCCCCACGAAATTTTTCGGGTTAAAGGAGAATCTACCTCGTTATTGCGGATGGATTCGTTCGATTGAGCATGTTCTGTCATGGTAAACTGCGCCTTGATTTGGTTAGAAGATAGATGAGAATGAATAACGGAATGAATATATAAAAAGTACTTTTTATTTAAAAGTAGAAAACCAGATACATCTCCAGATTCTATAGGAGCGAGCCTTCATTTTCAAGGCGTACAATTTATAGCTCTTTATGTATCTTCTATTTAGTTATGTTCTATGCGAACCATCAGGCATCTGATGGTTAAATTTTTCATCAATTGTTACGGAATCATGAAAACTACTTTATTCTATTTCCTTCTTAGTTTCACCTCTTTAAGTCTCCTTGCACAAGTGACTCCTGAATGGATGCGCTATCCAAGCGTTTCTCCAGATGGAACATCCATCGCATTTGTTTATCAAGGAGATATATATACCGTATCACTAGACGGTGGGCTTGCTCAGCGGCTTACCTTTCAACCCGAAATGGATGTACAACCTGTATGGAGTCCTGACGGTCAAAGTATCGCTTTTGCATCTGAGCGTCATGGTAATTTTGATGTGTTTGTGATGGACGCCAAGGGTGGTGAGGCAACACGGTTGAGCTACCATTCCAATAATGAACTACCCTTAAGTTTTTCAGCAGATGGAGAATTAATTTATTTTGACGCTCATCGTTTGGATGACTCGGCCAACCGAGAATATCCCACCGCTAGCCACACTGAATTGTACTCGGTACCGGTTCAAGGGGGAGGTATTTCACAGGTTTTAAGTTTGCCCGTTAAGGCGCTAACTGAAAGGGATAACAGCGGTTTTTTATATGAGGATATGCCGGGCAGAGAAGATGCATGGAGAAAACATCATCGGTCGGCTGTAACCCATGATATTTGGTTATACAACCGATCTGAATCCTCACACACAAAACTGACAGACTTTGAGGGTGAAGATAGAAACCCAGTTTGGAATGGGGATGGTACAGCATTTTATTTTTTGAGTGAACGTTCTGGGACGTTTAATGTACACAAACAGAATCTTGCCAGCAGTCAGGTTGAACAACTTACTTTCTTTGATACACATCCAGTCCGCTTTTTAAGTGCAGCCACCACGGCCGGTGGAGATGAAATATTAGTGTTTGGGTATCATGGTGAGCTTTTTACCATGAAATTGGGTCAGCAACCTATTAAAGTGTCAGTATCTATACGAACTCAGTCAGTAAATAGTGGACAAGAGCGAATCCTGATCAATGGTGGGGTAACAGAAATGGCTATTAGTCCAAATGGTAAGGAAATGGCGTTTATTGCTCGCGGGGAGGTATTTGTAACCTCATTGGATGGTTCATTAACGAAGAGACTGACCTCAACCCCAGAGAATGAACGGTTTGTTGAATTTAGTCCTGATGGGAAATCGGTGGTCTATGCATCTGAACGAAACGGAAAATGGAGTATTTTTCAGACTAAAGTAGTTCGAAAAGAGGAACCATTTTTTTACGCGGCCACCTTGTTGCAGGAAGAGGCGTTAATAAGCAATGAGAAAGACAATTATTTGCCTAAGTTTTCTCCCGAT
Organism: uncultured Balneolaceae bacterium; assembly: GCA_938091655.1. Taxonomy (GTDB): domain Bacteria; phylum Bacteroidota; class Rhodothermia; order Balneolales; family Balneolaceae; genus UBA1275. The sequence goes on from CALKOA010000056.1 coordinate 24,490, forward strand.
GGATCCCAAATTGCTTTTGTGGAAGATCGAAGAACCATTAAAGTGAGGAATATAAATAGTGGGGATGAGGTAGTTTTATTGGACGAAACACAACTTTTTCACATGCGCGATGGGGATAAATATTTTTCTTGGAGTCCAGACAGTAAATGGTTGTTAGTGGAGTTTGATCAACTTCTCAATAATGCAGATGTTTATTTATTGGACGCTTCCGGACAGCAAGAGCCTAAGGTATTGGTGAACAGTGGTTATTACGATAGAATGCCCAAGTGGGTTCAAGATGGAAAGCAAATGATATGGATGAGTAACCGCAACGGACTCAAAAGTTATGCTACTAGTGGCAGTACAGAATATGATGTCTATTCTATGTTTTTCACCCAAGAAGGATGGGATGAATTTAATTTAAGTGAGGAGCAGTACAAGCTCAAAAAGGCCATAGAAGAAGTACAATCTGAGCAAGAAACTGATGAGGATAGTAAGGTTGAAAAAGAGGCAAAAAAAATCTTAGAAAAGAGAAATAGTACGGCTAAAAATGTGGTCAAAGGCGCAGCGCAAGTTATTCAGCAGCGCAAAGACAAAGAGGTAGAAGAGCTGCAATTTGACTGGGACAATCTAGAGGACAGAGTTGCTAAATTAACCATTCACTCCTCTCGAATGAGCGATGCCGTACTGAGTAAGAATGGAAGCACCTTATATTATTTAACCCGCTTCGATGGAGGCTACGATTTGTGGAGTACCAAATTAAGAAGTAGAGAAACTAAAGTAGCTATATCGCTGGGTGGTTCTTCTGGGCAGTTAATGTGGGATAAGGAGCAAGAACAATTATTTTTACTTAGTGGTGGTCGCATATCAAAGTTGGATCCAGAAAAAGGTACAAAAACAACGGTATCTATTGCCTCTGAAACCAATATAGATGCCCATCAGGAACGCCTGGCAATGTTTGATCACATCGCCCTCAGAACCTCTAAAATATTTTATGAACCTACTTTTCACGGTGTTGACTGGCCCATGATGGTTCAGGAGTACCGTACGAAGGTAGATGACTTAGGCCATGATTTTGAGTTTGCTGAATTAATTAGTGAACTTGTTGGGGAGCTAAATGTATCGCATGCAGGTGGGCGTTATCGTGGAGATTCTGGGGGAGATGAAACCGCATCCTTAGGAATTTTCATGGACTATACGCACAAGGGTGATGGCATCAAGATTAGTGAGTTTGTGCAAGGAGGGCCGTTGGATAAGGCTAACCTTAAGGTTGAAGTAGGAGATATTATCCAAAAAATTGATGGAGAAACGGTATCAAACGATAAAGACTGGGCTTCTTACTTGAATCACAAGGCTGGAAAAATGGTTTTATTAACCGTAACTGATGATTCAGGTAAAAATGAGAGAGAATTTACTGTGTTGCCCATTACTCAGGGAGTCTTTAATGGCCTATTATACAACCGTTTTGTAGATATGAATGAGGCAGAGGTGCTACTTCGTAGCAATGGCCGCTTGGGCTACGTTCATATTTCAGGGATGGGAGATCGACAATTTCGAGATGTCATAGATCGTATGCTTGGAAAGCATTATGATAAAGAGGCCATCGTTGTAGATGCTAGAAACAATGGAGGTGGCGACTTAGTAGCCGATTTACAAATGTTCTTCACGGGTACCCGATTTTTGACCTATGCTACTGAACAAATGGTCGTTGGTGGGGAGCCAACATCACGTTGGACTAAGCCCATTATCGGATTATTTAACGAGGATATGTATAGCGATGGGCATTGCTATGCGAGTGCCTTTTCGGATTTAGACTTAGGGACCATGGTAGGTACTCCAGTGCCTGGTACTTGTAGTTTTGCAGGTTGGGAGGGTCTACCTAATGGAAGTGTGTGGGGAGTGGTGCCAGTGAGTGCAAAAAACAAGGCTGGAGAATGGTTAGAAAATAACCAAACCATGCCTGATATTTTCGTTCAAAATGCACCAGCTGTACTGACTTCTGGACGGGATGAACAATTAGAAGCGGCCATTGAACAGATGCTAAAAGAATTAGAGCAGTAGAAAAACAGCATTAGAGGAGTAAGAGGATGGATTTACAAAGTAGTATAGATGTCTTGCTATCCTAATTGCCCCTTTACTTCGCTCATTAAATACAGCATTTCAATGGCTATTTGTTCACTTCGTTGGTCATAGGTAGCTGATTCCATAGGTGTTCCATCGGATATCTTAGGATCATCATAAGTTATGGCATGTCGTTTACTAGCGCCTACTACAATTGGGCAAGCATCATCCGCTTCAGAGCAGGTCATAACAGCCAGATAGTTATCCTTAGGATTCGGTGGCTGATTATACACCTTTGAATAACATCGCTCGGGTTTGAGTTCGGCTGAATAGCGGACTAAATAAACCGGATTGTATTCGGCACTATTGGACTCGATATTGACTTGAAATCCCGCTCTAGTTAGTGCTGCAATGGTATTAGGGTGCATTGCGGTGGCTTGTGTTCCGCCAGAATAACACGCTAATTCGGGTAGCTTTAGATGATTTGCCATTACAGTTGCCCATATATGGGCTAGATGACTACGGCGCGAGTTATGCGTACAAATAAAATTCAGATGAGGTATTTTTTTCACGGCTATTTCTGCTGCAATGTCGTTTGAAAGGGGAAGCAGAAGTTTCTTGCGATCCATTGGTAAATCGTCAAACCTTGAACTGCAGTTTAGAATGTAGCTGGTCAATTTTGGGAACACGGTTGTTGAAGCAATAGGGTTATAGTATACTTGGTAGATGAAGTCATTGGTTAATGACCGATTGATAATAGTTGAAGATGTTTTAAGACTTTTAATATACGGAAGTGAATGATTTTGTATTTTATGCCAATATTAAATGACTATACTATCAAGGAATTACAAAGAAATTTAAAGCAGTTTTTATGAATAAAGAGCAATCTACTTCATCCCAAGGAGATGTTAGTTATAAGGTTAATGGAGAGGCGAAATGCCCGGTAACAGGGCTTGGCTCGGTTGGAAGTGCATCAACCGGTCCCGCGATGCATAAAGCCGCGGGCAAAGGCCAGTCTAACAGAGATTGGTGGCCCTATCAGCTAAGTTTACACATATTACGACAACATTCAAATCTCTCAAATCCTATGGATGATGGATTTGACTATGCCCAAGCTTTTGAGTCCTTACCCTATGAGCAGGTAAAGCAAGATATTTTTGATGCAATGAAGGATTCACAAGATTGGTGGCCTGCGGATTATGGGCATTACGGACCATTCTTTATTCGTATGGCTTGGCATAGTGCAGGAACGTATCGGATAGCGGATGGTAGGGGTGGCGCAGGCGCTGGAACGCTTCGGTTTGCACCATTGAATAGCTGGCCTGACAATGCCAACTTAGATAAAGCCCGATTGTTGTTGTGGCCCATTAAGCAGAAGTATGGAAAGGCCCTATCCTGGGCAGATCTAATGATTCTTACGGGTAATTGTGCCTTAGAGTCTATGGGTTTTAAAACTTTTGGGTTTGCAGGAGGGCGCGAGGACGTTTGGGAGCCGGAGGAAGATATTTATTGGGGTTCAGAAGCCGAATGGCTGGGTGATAAGCGATACTCTGGAGATCGTGAGTTAGAAAATCCCTTAGCTGCTGTGCAAATGGGGCTCATTTATGTAAACCCAGAAGGTCCTAATGGAAATCCTGACCCAATCGCTGCTGCGCGAGATATTCGGGAGACTTTTGCTCGAATGGCAATGAACGATGAGGAAACGGTAGCATTAATTGCAGGTGGTCATACCTTTGGGAAAAATCATGGAGCGGCCAATCCTGATGAATATGTTGGTGCTGAGCCCGCAGGGGCACCAATAGCTGAACAAGGCCAGGGATGGAAAAATAGTTTTGGCACGGGTAATGCCGAGTACACGATTACTTCCGGGTTAGAGGGCGCCTGGACCAAAACTCCAATAACCTGGGACAACAATTACTTTGAAAATCTGTTTGAATATGAGTGGGAGTTAAGCAAGAGTCCAGCAGGAGCTCATCAGTGGGTTCCCAAAAAGGAAGGGGGCGAAGGGGAAGTGCCTGATGCGCATAATGCGGATAAGTCGCATCAACCAGTGATGCTAACCACTGACTTATCGCTTCGCTTTGATCCTATTTACGAGACAATATCTCGTCGTTTCTATGAAAATCCTGATGAATTTGCCGATGCATTCGCACGGGCATGGTTCAAATTAACCCACCGAGATATGGGACCTATAGCTCGATATAAAGGCCCTGAAGTGCCTGAGGAAGTGCTTATTTGGCAAGATCCAGTGCCAGCAAGAGACTATGAGTTGGTAGAGGAAGAAGATATAGTGGAATTGAAGAAAGCAATCGCTGCATCAGGACTGAGTATAAGTCAATGTGTAACTACTGCGTGGGCTTCTGCCTCTACCTTCCGAGGTTCGGATAAGCGCGGCGGTGCTAACGGAGGGCGTTTACGACTAGCTCCTCAAAAGTATTGGGCAGTGAACAATCCTGCGGAATTGGATAAAATTCTGGATACGCTCACGGCGATTAAGGAAGATTTTGATGCTAAGCCAGGGAATAAAAAGGTATCAATGGCCGACCTAATCGTACTCGCTGGAATCGTGGGTGTCGAACAAGCGGCCGAACAGGCGGGGGTTCCTACTCAGGTACCATTTAATCCAGGCAGAACCGATGCGGAGATGGAACACACCGATGTGGCATCTTTTTCAGTGCTCGAACCAGAAGCGGATGGCTTCCGAAACTATACCAAAGCACGCTACACTGTTTCACCCGAGGATATGTTGGTTGATAAAGCCCAACTATTGATCTTAACGGCGCCTGAAATGACCGTACTATTGGGGGGAATGCGAGTATTAGGGGCCAATCATGATGGTTCAAAAATGGGTGTATTCACCGACAGGGTGGGTGTGCTATCCAACGATTACTTTGTGAATCTTTTGGATTTAGGTACACGGTGGGAATCCGTTGACGCGTATGACGAACATTTTCATGGATATGATCTAAAGACCGGTGAAATGAAGTGGATGGGCACTCGGGTCGATTTAATTACGGGATCTAATTCGGAGCTCAGAGCCATTGCTGAAGTGTATGCTGCACAGGATGGTCACGAAAAAATGGTTCGAGACTTTGTTAATGCTTGGGCTAAAGTCATGGATTTGGATCGTTTTGATTTGAACTAATAGCTGATGTGCAGACAAAATTAGCTAGATTGGAGGTTGCCTGAAGAGAAGCTACCTTAAAGGTATTTTCTTGAAAAGTATGTGTTTCAACCTGAGCGGCCTGAACCAAAGCTGACAGTGCTTTTAGTGTTGAAACAAACACAAACATGTATAAATGAAGGGTTCATCGCTTGAGCGGTGAGCCCTTTCTTTATTTATCGATTGCTCTTATTCATTAGTGTGTAAGGTAAAATATACATTTTGTAATGTTTTATTGACATAATGTAAAGTTTTATTTACTTTTATAGGGTAATCTTTACTAACACTTTTACTATTATGACCAATCGAACAAAACAACTCGCCTACTGGACTCTGAGCTGGGTTGCAAGTACGGCACTAGCTACTTTTGGACCTATTTTTATGTGGGGGGATTCTAAGCTTTTAACAACAATTGCTTTGCTGCTCAATGTTGGGATAGGAATAATTATGATCCTCGCAAATCGGAATCTTTTCATGGAGTACGATGAGCTACAAAAGGATATTCATCTAAAAGCGATGGGTATTACTTTGGGGCTTACCATGGTTTTAGGAATTGCTTACTCGTTAATGGACGTTACAAATCTTATCTCGGGAGATGCTGAAATTTCACTCTTAATAGGCGCAATGGGAATTATATATTTACTAAGTGTCCTTAAAATGAATCGCTATTATGCCTAATGCACCAAAGAGTAACATGCACAATCAGGTCAAACTTTACCGGGTAAAACTCAATTTAACTCAAGAAGCCTTAGCGCAGGCAGTTGGGGTCTCCAGGCAGGCGATCAACGCCATAGAAACTGGAAAATTCAGTCCAAGTCTAGAAACAGCCTTCCGCTTAAGTAAACTTTTTGGGGTAGCTATCGAAGATATTTTCGAACTGGGTCATGAATAAATCTCAACTGCTGCGGTTGTCTATGCATGGAATGGATCGTTATTTGTTCCAAAGTGCGTCCATGTCCTCCAATTCCAAGCCTTTGGTCTCTTGAACCATTTTAGCAATAAATATAACCGATACGACAGCAAAGAAAGCATAAATGCCATACGCGCCAGTTAGTCCTATTCCACTAAGAAGAATTGGGAAACTTATAGTAATACCAAAATTTGCAAGCCACTGAGCTAATCCCGCAATGGAAAGCCCGGAACCGCGCATTTGATTAGGGAACATCTCACCCAACATGACCCACATAACAGGGCCCCAAGAGCCATTGAAGAAAGCTACGTATAAGTTAGCGGCAATTAATGCTACGGTCCCGTATGGATCAGGCAAGCTTATTTGACCTTCAGCATTGGTGAACGCATTTGAAAATGCAATACTCATAATAGTAAGGGTTATTACCATCCCAACAGATCCCCAAAACAGTAGAGGTTTACGCCCAATTTTGTCTACTAATGCAATAGAAATTGCAACAGCACCAATACTTACTGCTCCAGATATAACATTAATCATTAGGGCATCACCTTCAGAAAACCCAACCGATTGCCAAAGAACAGCACCATAATAAAAGACCACGTTGATTCCTACGAGTTGTTGGAAGGTTGCTAAGCCCAAGGCTACCCATACTATTGGGTGAACTTTTCTAGTACTTTCGACAATTAAATCGGATAGAGAAGGTGCTTTTTGATCTTGTAAAGATTCTTGGATTTTTGCAAGTTTCGCTTCGATTTCTTCCTCGGAGAATAGTTTTTGTAGTACGGCTTTAGCCTCATCTATCTTGCCAACAAGTACAAAATACCGTGGACTTTCGGGGATGAAAAAGAGTAAAAAGAAAAATAGAAAAGCGGGTACCAACTCAACCCAAAACATCCACCTCCAAGTGGCATACCCCAACCAGAACTCAGCTTGGGTGGAGCCTGCAATTTCGGCAAGAAAATAGTTACTCACGAATGCTAAAAATAGACCTATAATAATGGCTACTTGTTGGATAGATGATAATCTACCTCTGAGATGAGCCGGAGCAATTTCGCTAATGTATGCTGGTGACAGTACCGAAGCCGCGCCCACTGCCAGTCCACCAATAATTCGATAAATAACAAATTCCAACGAGCCTTGTGCAATACCACTACCAAAGGCTGAGATAATGAAAAATGCGGCGGCAACGATTAGAATGGAACGCCGTCCAAACCGATCGGCCGTTCTTCCAGCAAAAAAGGCGCCAATGGCACAACCTAACAGCATTGAGGCTACGTTAAAGCCCGTACCTGCACTGCTAGAATCAAAGCTTTCCTGAAGCCCATCGACCGTTCCATTTATGACCCCACTATCAAATCCAAAGAGTAAACCACCCAGAGTGGCGACTAGGGT